>DASWMR010000050.1:0-6636 GCA_036399635.1 Actinoplanes sp.
TGGTCCGGCACATCCCGCCGCGGGTGCTCGGCTCCGCGGTCGGCGGCATCATCATCCTGACCAACGTCCGGACCCTGCTGCGCAGCGACTGGATCGACGCGCCCGACGGCGTGCGCTACACCGTCTACGCGGTCATCTACGTCATCTGGGCCGGGTCGCTGCTGTACTCCATCCGCCAGTACCGGGCGAATCGCGAGGAGGAGCAGCGCATCATCGCCGAGGCCGAAGCCGCCGCGGCGGCCGGCGGCCGCCCGGACGAGACGGTCCCGGCCGGCTGACCGGTAAGCACGAACGGGCCTCGCCGATCACGGCGAGGCCCGTTCTGCGTGCGCGGCGGGATCAGCGGACGTGCGGCAGCACCCGCAGGCTGCGCAGGCGGCTCAGCACCAGCTGGGCGTACTGGTCCGCGCCGTACTCGGAGAAGTGGGTGTTGTCCTTGAGCTCCGTGGTGAGGAAGAGCGCCTTGGACTCCTCGATGCCGAGGCCCTGCACCAGGGCGGCGCTGTCCGCGGTCAGGTTCACGTACGGCACCGTCTGCTCCTGTGCGACCAGCTCCATCTCCGCGGGCAGATTCACGCCGAGCCCGTTGACGTGCAGCGCCGTCGCGTTCAGCAGGCCGTCGGTGCCGAAGAGGCGGCGCACCGGCGGGCTGATCAGCACTGGGCGGGCGCCCTGGGCGCGTACCTCGGTGATCATCTGGGTGAGGTTGGCCCGGTAGTCCTCGGCGGTCGTCGCCTTGTCGTTGTGCCCGAACTGGATGAGCACCACGTCGCCGCGCTTCAGCAGCGGCTGCAGCGTGCCGAACAGCCGCGGATCGGCCAGGAAGCTCGCGGTGCTCTCGCCGGAGTCGGCGTAGTTCGCCACGGTCAGGCCGGGCCGCAGGTGTTGTGGGATGGCCTGGCCCCAGCCGGTGTACGGAAAGGTGTCCTGGTCGCAGACGGTGGAGTCGCCGGCGAGGTAGAGCACCGGCTGCGCCGGGCGGGCCGGGCGCACGGTCACCTTCCGTACGTGCGGTGCCGCACCGGTGAAGGTGAGCGTCAGTCCCGGCGTGCCCGAGGCGGTCTTGGTCGGCTCGCCCTCGGGTTCGCGGACATTGACGCCGAACGAGCGCCAGGTGAACCGGCCGGCCTGGGTCGCGACCTCGGCCAGCATCATCCGCCGCGCCTCGGCCCGGACCGCGGTGGACGCGGCCACGTCGGCATCACCGAGCAGCACCGAGACGTCGTAGTTGCCCGGTGGCACGTCGATCTGGCAGACCACGGGCGCCTCGCCGGTGCAGGAGCCCGACCCGGCGCCGGTGACGACGGGGCCGGAGCCGAAGGCCGGGCTCGCCATCGCCGTGCCCGCGGCGAGCGTGACGAGCAGGGTCGGCAGGAGGACACGGGCGCGGTTCATCGCAGATCCGATCTCGAGGCGACCTCCCGTGCGGTCGGCGCGGAGCGGTCGCGACCGGGCAGGGGAGGGGCTTGAAACGTTACGGAAGTTGCCAGGTAACCATCGGGTCGCATAAATATCAAGCAATCGGCGGCCGGAGCAGCCGCGCAGGGTCTGAGCAGTAGACTGCCTGAACCTGCGGGCTCACTGGACGGGCGGAGGCGTGTCGGGTTGGCGGACTCCGGCGATGGACGGCGGCGCGTCTTGCCCGTGCCCGCTACCCAGCCCACCGAAAAGCAGCCCAGCGAAGAGCAGCCCACGGAATTGGATTCGCCGGGCAGTCTCGATCTGGGCCTCTGCGGTCATCCGCTCGCTCAGTACGTGTGGCGGCCCGACCTCCCGCCGTCCCTGGCTCCGCGGCCCTACCTGCATCCGGTGCGCACGCTCGCCGGTACGCCGGTGACCGAGCTGATGCCCGCCTCCCACCCGCACCACCTCGGGGTCAGCATCGCGGTTCCCGAGCTGGACGGCGGCAACTTCTGGGGCGGGCGCACCTTCCTGGCCGGGCACGGGCCGGCCTGGCTGGACAATCACGGCGTCCAGCGGCACCACCGATGGGTCCGGCGCAGTGCGACCCGCGCCGAGCATCGGCTGCAGTGGGTGGACCACAACGAGGTCACTCTGCTGCACGAGCACCGGGTGATCAGCTGCCGGCCGGTCTCGGCGACCGCGTGGGCGCTCGGCTTCGCCTTCGCCCTGACCAACGTGGCCGGCCGGCCGCTGACGCTGAACAGCCCGGCGGCGCACGGCCGGGCCGGGGCCGGCTACGGCGGGTTCTTCTGGCGGGTGGCGGGCAGCGGTCACCGGGTCCGGATGTTCGGGCCGCCCGGCGACGGGGTGGCCGCCCTGCACGGTGCCACCGCCGGCTGGATCGCCCTGGCCGGCACGTCCGCCGCGGACGCACCGGAGTGGACGCTCGTGTTCACCGCCGCCGACCACCGGACCGAGGGGGACCCGTGGTTCCTGCGGACCAGGGACTACCTCGGCGTCGGTTCCGCGCTCGCCTGGGACAAGTCGCTGACCGTCGAGCCGGAGGTGAGCGTCGAACGGTCGATCGTCACGGTGATCGCCGATGGCATGCTGTCCCGGGCCGAGACGGTCGACCTCGCCGATGCGGTCCGGTCATGGACCTGACGACGCCGGCGCCGCCGCCGGCCAGACAGTCCGGCCCGCCGGCGGTGCCCGCGCGGCAGGAGAGCCTGCGGACACTCAACCTGGCGATGGTGTTCGGCCAGATCATGGCGTCCCGGCAGCCGGTCTCCCGCACCGAGCTGGTCGCCAGCACCGGGCTGGCCCGGCCCACGATCAGCCGCATCATCGAGGAGCTGATCACTGCGCGGCTGGTGGCCGAGAGTGGGCTCGCCTACGGCGGCGGGGCGGGTCGCCCGCGGGTCGGCCTGGTCGTCTCCCGGCGCGGCCCGGCCGGGCTCGGCCTCGACATCCGGGCTGACGGGCTCGCCGCGTGCGTGGTCGACCTCACCGGCGCGGTCCGGCATCTCGCCCACCTGCCGACCGGCACCGCCGGGCGGTCGGCTGAGCGGGTGCTGGCCGAGGTGGGCCGGATGGCCCGGTCGGCGATCTCGGCCGCGGCGGCCGAGGGCCTGACCGTCGTCGGCGCCACCCTGGCCGTTCCCGGGCGGGTGGAGGGCGGCAGCCTGGTGCGGGCCGCCCCGGCGTTGGGCTGGCACGACGTCGACGCCGGCGCGATCCTGCGCCACGCGACGCGCACCTTCAACCTGCCGGTGAGCGTGGACAACGAGGCCAACGTGGCTGCGCTCGGTGAGTTGCACTCCGGCGATCACGATCGGCGAAGTTTCGCGTACGTCTCCGGGGGCCTGGCCATCGGCATCGGGTTGGTGCTGGACGGGCAGTTGCTCCGGGGGGCGCGCGGCTGGAGCGGCGAGCTGGGCCACGTGACCGTCTACCCGGACGGACGGCAGTGCCCCTGCGGAGCCACCGGCTGCCTTTATGCGTACGCCGGCGTGCCCGCCATCCTCGCCGGCGAGGATGGCGGCCGGACAGATCTCGCCCGGGATGCGTCGATCGCGGCGCTCGCCGAAAGCGGCAACGCCGCGGTGCTGGCCGGGCTGGACACCGCCGGGACGGCGCTCGGCATTGCGCTGTCCGCCATGCTGAATCTGCTCGACGTGGAGACCGTCCTGCTCGGCGGCAGCTATTCCCTGCTCTTCTCCTGGCTGCACGAGCGGGTGCGCACCGAGATCAGCCGGCGGGTGCTGACCACGGCGTGGGCACCGGTCGACGTGCGGCCGGCCCTGCTCGGCCCGGACGCGGCGGCGGTCGGCGCGGCGCTCGCCTCGACCGAGCCGGTGCGGCTGGATCCGGCCGCCTGGCTGACCCAGGCGGCGGCCGCCGCGTTCTAGCCGGCGGGCCCCCTGTATCTGCCATCTTTTTGTTGCTCTTTCTGTTGTCTTCGACGGGTCGATGCATCTACCAGTGTGCGACTTCTGTCGCCTGCTTCTCGTCGCCCAGCGATGACATCAACTCCTGCACAGCCCTTATCGGAAGGCACGTCCTTGATCAGCGTTCGCGTCCGCAAGACTCTCCTGGTCGGAGTCACCGGCCTGGTGGCCTTGGTGGCCAGCGTGTACGGCCTGCGCACGGCCGACGCCGCGACATACCCCGGCCCGGGTGTGATCACCGGCTCGACCGGTGCGCACGACCCGTCGATCGTCAAGCGCCCGACCGGGGGTTACCTCCTCGCCACCACCGGCGTCGGCATCACCCTGAAGACCTCGTCCGACCGGACCGCCTTCGCGGACGCCGGCAAGGCGTTCCCCAACGGCACGTCGTGGGCGAACACCTACACCAACGGCGACACGAACCTGTGGGCGCCGGACATCTCGTACCAGGGCGGCAAATACCTGATGTACTACGCCGCCTCGTCGTTCGGCTCCAGCAAGTCGGCGATCTTCGTGGCCGGCAGCACCACCGGCGCGGCCGGTACCTGGACGAACTACGGCAAGGTCATCGAGAGCAGCACGACCAGCGGCTGGAACGCCATCGACCCGAACCTCACGGTCACCCCGTCCGGTGAGTGGTGGCTGACGTTCGGCTCCTTCTGGTCCGGCATCAAGATGGTCAAGATCAACCCGAGCTCCGGCAAGCGGGCCGACAGCACCATGTACGCGGTGGCGGAGCGGTTCAACAGCAACAAGTCGGTCGAGGCGCCGTACATCTACTACCACGGCGGCTACTACTACCTGTTCGTCTCGTTCGACCTGTGCTGCCAGGGCGCGTCCAGCACCTACCGCACCATGGTCGGCCGGTCCCAGACGATCACCGGACCGTATGTCGACCGGGCCGGCACCCGGTTGACCGCGGGCGGTGGTACCGAAATTCTGGCCACGCACGGCACCATCTACGGTCCGGGACATCCGGCCGTCTTCACCGACGGTTCGCAGGACGTGCTGGTTTACCACTACTACACCTCCACCAACGCGGCGAAGCTCGGCATCAATCTGCTCGGCTGGGACTCGTCCGACTGGCCGTACGTGTACTAACCTGCTCTTCGATCGATCTCCGGCACTGTCTCGGCTCCTCCCCGCGACAGTTTCACCCGCTCGTTCCCCCCACGCACCAGGGCCCTCCCCGCCGCCGCTGGTGTCCCACCGAGAGGAACCACCCCCCTATGTCCGTGCATCGGCTCGCGCTGCCGCGCCGTCTCTGGACGGCCGCGCTCGCGTTCGTCCTGATCGTCGCCGGCGCCGTGGCGGTCATCGCCCGCTCCGAGCAGACCTCCCACGCTGCGGTGTCGTTCACCAACCCGGTCGCGTCCGCGCCCTATGGTGCCGACCCGTGGATGGGTTACTACAACGGCTACTACTACGTGGCCGCGACGACCTGGAACAACCAGATCGTGATCAAGAGAGCCAAGTCGGTGGCTGCGTTGCCCGGCGCCGCCGAGTCGGTCGTGTTCACCGGCACCGCCACCGCGAGCTGCTGCAACGTGTGGGCCCCGTCGCTGCACCGGCTCGCCGGCCCGAACGGTACCCGCTGGTACTTCTACTACAGCGCCGGTACCGCCGCCTGCTGCGACGGTCAACGCTCCTTCGTGCTGGAAAGCTCCGGCGACGACCCGATGGGCCCCTACACGTTCAAGGGCCAACTCAACGTCCAGGCCAACAACGGGTGGGCGATCGACGGCTCGGTCGGCACGATCAACGGCGTCAACTACTTCTTCTACTCCTCCTGGGTCGGTGACCTGCAGAGCATCTTCGTCGCGAAGCTGACCAACCCGTGGACCGTCGCCGGTTACGGCACCCGGATCACCTACCCGACGTACGACTGGGAGAAGGTGGGCGGCAACACCGACGAGGGGCCGTACATTCTGCAGAACGGCGGGAAGACGTTCCTGACGTTCTCGGCGGCGTCGTGCAACACACCGGACTACAAGCTCGGCCAGCTGACCCTGACCGGCAGCGACCCGATGTCGGCGAGTTCGTGGACGAAGAAGAGCACCCCGATTTTCCAGCGCAGCGACGCCAACGGTGTGTTCGGTCCCGGCCACCACTCGTTCTTCACCTCCCCGGACGGCACCGAGACGTGGATCGCGTACCACGCGAACGACTTCGCCAACCAGGGCTGCGCCAGCACCCGCACCACCCGGATCAAGAAGGTCTCGTTCAACTCCGACGGCAGCCCGAACCTGGGCACCCCGGACAATCTGAGCACCGCGCTGACTGCACCCGCCGGTGACCCGGGCGGCTCGGTCAGCTTCCCGGTCGCCGGCACCAACTACCGCCTGATCAACGGGGCCACCGGCAAGGTCCTCGACGCGGTGAACTGCGGCACCGCCGATGGCACCGCCATCGCACAATGGACGTCGCTCGGTAACGCCTGCCAGCAATGGACGTTCACGAAGACGACTAGCAACTACTACCGCATCACCAACGTCAACAGCGGCAAAGTCCTCGACTCGGTCGGCTGCGGCCGCACCGCCGGCACCGCCCTCGACCTCTGGACCAGCCTCAACAACGACTGCCAGGAATGGAGTGTCACCCCGATCAACGGTCGCTACCTGATCGCCAACCGCGGCAACGGCCTCGTCCTCGACGTCACCGACTGCGCCGCCGCCGACGGCACTGCCGTCCGGCAGTGGAACGCCCTGGGCAACGCCTGCCAGGAATGGAGCATCACCGCGTAACCGGATGACCTGGTGACCCGCCGCCCCGGCCGAAGTAT
>DASWMR010000051.1:0-2974 GCA_036399635.1 Actinoplanes sp.
CGGACGCGGCCTTCCCGGACGCGGCCTTCCCGGACGCGGCCTTCCCGGACGCCGCTTTTCCGGACGCCGCTTTTCCGGACGTATAGACGTCGGTCTACTCCTGGCGCGGGGCGAATGATCAACGAGGGCGTCACGGCAGCGGCCGCGGTACGCGCGTAACGCGTAAATTTCGGCTCCTGGCGAAAAGGCGGTCCCCTGCAACTTGTCTCTGTTGTCGTGTATGTGGGAATCGCAAGCTGACTTCGCCGGATCGGGTGACCACAGGTGACGCAGGAGCAGGTGAGCGGCGGCGGCTGGCGGCGCCTGATGTCCGACCGGTCGGTGGGGACGAAGATCCTCGCCGCGGTCCTGATCGTGGCGGCGCTGAGCGTGTTCGACGGCGTCCTGGCCCTCAACAGCCTCGGCTCGACCAACGGGCAGGTCAAGGCGGGCTATCAGCTGAGCCAGCAGTTGGACACCGTCGGCAGCCTGCGCAGCGCCGTCAATCGCACCTGGCTCGCGGTCAGCGACTACCAGCTCGCGCCCGGCGCCAACGGCCGGGGCGCCGCCCAGACCGCGCTGTCGACCGCCGAGAGCCAGGTCGACGAGCAGGTGTCCGGCCTGCGCGCCTTCGCGCTCGCGGCCGACGCGGGCGCAACCCTCGACGGCTTCGAGGCGGACTGGTCGCAGTACCGGCAGACCGTCGACGACGTACTGCTGCCGTTGGCCACCCGCGGCGACCGTTCCGCGCTCGCCGAGGCCCGCACGACGGAGATCGCGCCGCTGATGGCCGCCGTGCGCGGTCGGCTCACCTCGCTTGCCGAAATGGCGGTCAAGGCCACCGCGGTTCAGGAGACCGCCGCGGAGGGCCGGTACCAGACGACCAAGTGGTGGGTCATCATCATGCTCGCCGGCAGCGCGGTTCTGGGCATCGGCCTGGGCGTCGGCGTCACCCGGCTCATCGTGCGGCCGCTGTCGCGCTGCGTCGCCGCCCTGGACCGCATCGCCGACGGCGACCTGACCGCCCGGGTGACCGTGGACAGCGCCGACGAGGTCGGCCGGATGTCCGGCGCACTGAACCGCACCGCGGAATCGGTCGCCGGCATGGTCACCCGGGTGCACAGCAGTTCCGACCTGCTGGCCTCCGCGTCCGAGCAGCTGTCCTCGGTGGCGATCGAGCTGTCCACCTCGGCCGAGGAGGCGTCGGCCCAGGTGAGCAGCGTGTCCGAATCCGCCGACCGGGTGTCCGAGGGGGTCAACGCGGTCTCCGCCGGCACCGATGAGATGGGCGTCTCGATCCGCGAGATCGCGAACAGCGCCAACGAGGCCGCCGGGGTGGCGGCGGACGCCGCCCGCACCGCCGAGTCCACCAACACCAGCGTGGCCCGGCTCGGCGAGGCGTCCGCGCAGATCGGCACCGTGGTAGCGCTGATCACCTCGATCGCCGAACAGACCAACCTGCTGGCCCTCAACGCCACCATCGAGGCGGCCCGCGCGGGCGAGTCCGGCAAGGGGTTCGCGGTGGTGGCGTCCGAGGTCAAGGATCTGGCGCAGGAGACCGCGCGGGCGACTCAGGACATCACCGCGCAGGTCGCGAGAATCCAGGACGAGACGGGTACGGCGGTGACCGCGATTGGCGAGATCGGCCAGGTGATCGCCACCATCAACGCGTACGCGACCACGATCGCCGCCGCCGTCGAGGAGCAGACCGCGACCACCGCCGAGATCGCCCGCAGCGTGGGCCACGCCGCCGAGGGGTCCTCCTCGATCGCCGGCACGATCGCCGGCGTGGCGCAGGCCGCCCAGCAGGTGACGGCCGGCGCGACGGAGACCCAGCAGACCGCCGCAGAGCTGGCCCGGACGGCCGCCGATCTACAGACGATCGTCGCCGCCTACCGAATCTGAGCCCGGCCGTAGAGTGCTCAGCGGGTCAACCCCGGCTAGGCCACCTGGTCGAATTCGCCGAAGGAGCCGGTCAGGCAGTCGGCGTGCAGGGTCAGCAGGGGGCGGCCGAGCATGCCCAACGCCGCCATCCGGGACGCCATCGGGTGGGTGCCGGCGGGCGGGAGGCGGACCGGAGCGACGCCCCGGCCGACCCGGATGCCCGCCAGGCTCATCGGGACGCGGCCGCGCAGCAGGCGGCCCGCCTGGGCGCCGTGTGGCAGGTAGGACCAGGTCGGCATCGACGAGCGCACCGGCAGCGGCAGCGGCAGTCGGTGCCGGAAGGCCGCCCGCATCACCTCGGCGTCGCCGTCGCGCACCAGCACCGAGGTCCTGGCGGAGTCGAAGCGCAGGTCCGCTTCCATGATCCACTTGGGCAGAGCCCACAGATCCTCGCCGGCCTCGCGGGTGAAGGCGCCGGTCACCGGGAGGTCGACGAGGTACAGCCCGGGGCGGCGGCCAGGGCCCAGGGCGAAGACGCCGACACCCACCTCGTCGTACGTCTTCAGCGCCCAGTCGCCGTAGTGGATGCACATCAGCAGGCTGAACGCCCGCCCGCCGAGCACCAGTGGCCGCAGCGGTGTGCCGGCCAGCAGGTCGCGGGCCTCGGCGGGGGCGGTGGAGAAGACGGCGGCGGTGATGCGCGCGTCGGTGACGGTGACCGGGAGCGTGATCGTCTCACCCTGGACCGACCAGATGCCGGCACCGATCCGTTCCGCCACGAGCCGACCTTACCGGTTTCGGGGGGACGACAGAACGGGCCGCATGGTCCAGCATCTTCAGATATGACGACAGTCGGCGTGCCACGCGAGCGCGCCGGGCGGGAGCGGCGGGTGGCGCTCACCCCGGACGGGGTCGCGCGGCTGATCAACGCGGGCCGGGTGGTGCCTATTGGTGAGCAGAGCAAGGCGGACCCGGTGCGTACTGGTGAGCAGAGCAAGGCGCGCCCGGTGGTGCGTGTTGGTGAGCAGAGCAGGCGGGGGCCGTGGGCGGCGATGGCGTCACTGTGCTGATCGAAGCGGGTGCCGGCGAGCGGGCCTGGTTCGATGACGCC
>DASWMR010000052.1:0-3004 GCA_036399635.1 Actinoplanes sp.
TCGTCTTGTCTCCGTATGCGCTGCCCCTACATCAGTTGCTCAGCGTCGAAACCGCAGTTGCACTTCGCGAGCACATGCCGGAAGAGTTATCCCGTCTTACTGGATCATCGACCCGCTCGCCGACCGGGTCACGCTTACCGAGTTCACGCTCGACCCGGGCGGCGCCTACCAGTGCCGTCTGCAGACGGATGAGCTGGTCACGGTCGACCAGCCGTGGGAGATCACCCTGGACCTGCCGGCGTGGACCCGCAAGCGCGATCGGATCCACCGGCACGGCTGAGGTGGTGATCGGGTAGGACTGTCCTATGGCTTTTCACGTGCGTGGGACGGTGCTGCCGGACGGCGAAGTGCGTGACCTCTGGCTAGTGGGGGACCGGGTCACCTTCGAGCCGGTGGGCGGGGCCGAGACGATCAGTGACGGCGGGTTCGTGCTGCCGGGGCTGGTCGACGCGCACTGCCACCTGGGGATCGCATTCGGGGCAAAGCCGATCGAGAGCCTCGACCAGGCGCGGGAACTCGCGGTCACCGACCGGGACGCGGGCGTGCTTGCGCTGCGGGACGCCGGCTCGCCGTACCCCTATCCGGAACTTGACGACGAGCCGGGCATCCCGCGACTCGCCCGCGCCGGGCGGCACGTCGCCCCGCCCCGCCGCTACCTGCGCGACATCGGCATCGAGGTGCCGGCCGAGGAGGTCGCGGCGACGGTGACCGCGCAGGCCAAGGCCGGCACCGGGTGGGTGAAGCTGGTCGGCGACTGGATCGACCGCTCGGTGGGTGACCTGGCGCCCTCCTGGGACGCTGCGACGATGGCCGCGGCGGTCGACGCGGCGCACGCGGCCGGGGCCCGTGCGGCGGTGCACACGTTCTCCGAGGAGGGCGTCGAGATCATGGTGCGGGCCGGGGTCGACTCGGTCGAGCACGGCACCGGGCTGTCGCTCGACCTGATCGACGAGATGGCCCGCCGGGGGACCGCGCTGGTGCCCACAATGATCAACATTCGGACCTTCGGCGGCATCGCGGACCAGGCGCGAAAGCGGTTCGCCGGGTACGCCGACCACATGATCGCGTTGCGCGACCGGTTCCCGTCCGTGGTCCGGGCCGCGCACGAGGCCGGCGTTCCGATCTATGTGGGCACCGACGCGGGCGGCGGCATCCGGCACGGCCTCGCCGCCGAGGAGATGCTGATCCTGCACGAGGCCGGCCTGCCCGCCGAGGCCATCCTGGCGAGCGCCTCCTGGAAGGCGCGGGAGTGGCTCGGCTTCCCCGGCCTGGTCGAGGGCGGCCTCGCCGACCTCGTGGTCTACCAGGCCGACCCGCGCGCGGACCTGCGGGTGGTCCGCGCGCCAAGCCGGATCGTGCTCCGCGGACGGGTGATCAGCTGAGTCAACTCAACCCCGGGTCACCCCAGCCGGTAGAACTGCATGCCGGTCTCGGTCGAGCAGACGAGCACGTCGGTGGTGTGCCCGCAGGTGCCGGCGTGCGCGGGCACGTTGCCGACCTGCCGCACCTGGCGGTCCGGGATCTGGACCCGCACCACGGAGCCGGGAGAGCCGGCCGGCAGCGCCACCAGGGTGTCGTCGGTCAGCCAGTCGGCCTGGGGCAGCCCGGTCCGGAACGCGCTACTGCCGTCCCGGTCCAGCACCACGTTCGTGGTGCCGCTGACCAGCGTCCGCCCGGCCCGGGAGGTGATCGTCGTGGCGTCGTTGGGGACCGCCACCCGCCACAGTTGCCGGCGCTTGACCACGTCGACCGCCGCGACCGTGGCGCCCTTGACGCGGTCCTGGTCGAGCACGCAGAGCCGGTCGGTGCCACACACCGACAGAGCGCTGAACGAGTGCCCCACACCCGCACTGAAAACCACAGCCGACGCGCCATGATCCTTGCTCAGGTCGGTAACCCGCACCCGGTAGGCGGCGGTGTCGCAGCAAGGCACCTCGGTGGTGTAGAGCCGGCCGTCGACCGCGACCATCAGCTGCTGCGGTATGCGGCGGGTCGGCTGCCCGCGTCGGTCGTAGACGTCCGTCCGGGCGTCGCTCGGCGCCGGGATCGAGGTCGAGCGCAGCAGGCCGCCGGTGGCGGCGTCGCGGACCTGCACCTGGCCGGACTTGGTCACCTGCACGAAGGTGCCGCCGGCGTACGCGTCCGCGGCCGGGTCGTCCGCGGTGCGCATGCCGAGGGTGCGCACCACCGGATCGGCCGCGGGGTCGAGGGCCCAGCGCCGCTCGCCGGTCGTCCAGTCGGACGCCTCGGTGCGCCCGGTCGTCGGCGACCAGAGCACCAGCGCCTGGGGCAGCGGGATGACCTGTTCAAACTCGTCGAGCCACCTCGTCCAGCGTGATCGCCCCTTCATCGGATCGACGACGTCCAGCCGCGGTCGCTGCGTCGTCGACGTCGCGGTGACCAGCAGGCCTTGGGGGACCGCCCGGAAGTCGGCGAGCTTCTCGCCCGGCACGCCGGCGAGTTCGAGTTGCCACGTTTCCTGTTTGGCCGGGTCGGTGCCGGCCACCAGGACCTTGTTGCTGAGTTGCAGGGCGGCGTAGACGCGCTCGGCGATGACCACCATGAGCGTCTCGCTGACCGGCTCACCGAAGACGAGCGGCGGGGCGAACTCGGACAGCGGCGACGGAGAAGCGGCCGGAGTGGGTGCCGGGCCGGGACGGGTCAGCATCGTGGTCGCGCCGACCGCCACCAGGCACACGACGGCGGTGGACGAGATACCCACCGCCCGGTTCCGGCTGCGCTGCCGGCCCCGCTGCCGAGCCTGCTCGGCGGTGGCCAGCGGGATCGCGTCGGCCTGCCGGCTGAGCGTCGTGAACATCGAGTCGAGGTCAACGGGCATGACCGGCTCCTTCCGGGGCGGTGGCTTCGAGCGTCGGGTCGGGTTCGAGAGTGCCGAGGGTGGCGGCGAGACCTGCCCGGCCGCGGGACAACCAGGACTTGACGGTCCCGGTGGAGGCACCGGTCTCGACGGCGATCTCGGCCACCGAGCGGTCGAGCAGGTAGT
>DASWMR010000053.1:0-4582 GCA_036399635.1 Actinoplanes sp.
GATCGGCTCGCCGTCGCAGCGCCGGCCGCAGGGTGGGGCGATCCGGAGATCTGGGCGGGCACGTTGCTGGCCGAGGCGGCTCAGTCACTCGAATGGGACGTACGCCATTGGTCCGCACTCGCCGGGCGCCTGGCTACGGTCGTACCGCAGGTTGAACTCGATCTTGATCCGAAGGCGCTGGCCGCCGTCGCCGGGCTGCTCGACGCGGCGACCGCGGTTCTTGATCTTGATGCGCGGAATGCCGCGGAGCAGGCGGTGGCGTCCCGGCTGGCGCCGTGGCCGCACCTGGCCCGGGCGTGGCAGACGCTGGACGGGTGGGACGAGGCGATCGCCGAGGTCCGGCGGCTGGCGGCGATCAAACCCGAGGCCGAGCGGTACGCCGAGTTGCATGCCCGACTGGCCGCCGTCGCGCCACAGTGGGCCGGGCAGATCGATGCCGGCCTCGTGCCCGCGGTGTCCGGTCAAGCGTGTCTGGAGGCGTGGGCGTGGCGGCGGGCGCAGACCTGGTTCGACGGGGTGATCGGCACGGTCGACCCGGCGTTGCTCGCCAAGCGGGCGGAGAGCGCGCGGGAGAAGATCCGGCACCGGACCGCCGAGCTGGTCGTCGCGTCCGCCTGGCTGGAGGTGTCGCGCAGCCTGGACGACCGGCGCAAGGCGGCGCTGGCCGACTGGACCACCGCCCTCCGCAAGATCGGTAAGGGCACCGGGCGGAACGCGGCGGCCTGGCAGGCGCACGCGCAGCGGGCGATGGAGTCGGCGGTCGAGGCGGTGCCGGTCTGGGTCATGTCGGTGGACCGGGCGATCGAGCAGTTCGCCGGCGGCGCCCACTTCGACGTGGTGATCGTGGACGAGGCGTCGCAGGCCGACCTGTTCGCGCTGCCGGTGCTGGCGCTGGCCGAACGCGCCGTGGTGGTCGGCGACGACCAGCAGATCGGACCGCAGCTCGGGTTCGTCGGCACGGTGACCGGTCTGATCCACAGCCACCTGGGTGACGTGCCGTCCGCCGAGCATTTCGACCCGGAGTCCTCGCTCTACGACCACGCGGTGCGCCGGTCGCCGGAGCGGATCCTGCTGACCGAGCACTTCCGGTGCGTCCCGCAGATCATCGAGTTCTCGTCCCGGCACTACTACGACGGCAAGATCATGCCGCTGCGGGCGGACCGGCCGTCACTGGCGCCGATCCGCACGGTCTTCCTGCCGGACGGCGTGCGGGAGCCGCTCGGTGGTGTCGGTGACGTCAACACGGCCGAGGCGACGGCGCTGGTCGCGCAGGTGGCGGCGATGGTGGCCGACCCGGCGTACGCCGGGAAGACGCTCGGCATCGTCTCCCTGCTGAGCACCAGCGGGCAGGCCGGCTACCTACTGAGTCTGCTGCGGGCGGAGATCGGCGAGGACGAGATCCAGGCCCGGCGGGTACGCGTCGGGGACGCCTACACGTTCCAGGGCGACGAACGCGACGTCGTGCTGGTGTCCATGGTGGTGTCCGAGAACGATCCGCGGGTGGCGGCGTTCACCAAGCGCGAATACCACCGGCGGATCAACGTGGCCGCCTCCCGGGCCCGGGACCAGCTCTGGATCTTCCACTCGGTGCGGCCCGGATCGTTGCTCGCCGACGACGCACGGGCGCTGCTGTTGACGTACGCGCTCAATCTGGCCCCCGCCGAGGAGGTCGCCGACGGCGCCGCCCGCTGCGAAAGTGACTTCGAGCGCGACGTCCTGAAACGGCTGACGGCGGGCGGCTTCCGGCCGATCCCGCAGTTCCGGATCGGCGCCTACCGGATCGACTTCGTACTGACCGCCCCGGACGGCCGCCGGCTGGCGATCGAGTGCGACGGCGACAGCTATCGCGGGTCGGAACAGTGGGCGAGCGACATGCGCCGCCAGGGCGTGCTGGAGCGGGTCGGCAACTGCGTGTTCGTGCGCATCCGGGGCAGCATCTTCGCCCGCGAACCGGAGGCGGCGATGCGCCCGGTCTGGCAGCGGATAGCCGAGCTGAATATCTAGGGCTTTCGCTGGACGGGGGTGCTGGAACGTTCGATCCTTGCCTTCACCCGGCAGTAGTTGGCGAGCAGGGTCACCAGGCTGGGGCCGTCGATCAGCTCCAGCGGGCGGCCGGCCAGTGCCTCGTACGCCTCCGGTTCGATCCCGCCGAGCGAGACCAGGATGCCCTTGGTGGCCCCGGCCGCGGCGACCGCACCGGCCAGCGAATGCACCGCCGCCGCGCCGGCCGCGGCGCCCCGCATCGCGTACACCACCACCGTGCCGCCGAAGATCGGGCGGGGGTCGGTGGCCAGCCAGCGCGAGCCTATGTCGGTGCGGGTGGCCGCGCCGACCTCCAGGCCCATCACCCCGAACAGGTCGGCGAGCTGCTGCTCCCAGGCCTGGTCGGTGAGGGTGACCAGGTTCGGTCGCTCGTCGATGTCGGCGAGCACGTTGAACTCCTCGGTGTAGTCGCGGTCCGCGTCCCGGTCGAAGTCGATCTTCGGTGGGACGCCGACGAGCTCGTCCGGTTCGGCGGAGAGGGCGCCCTGCAGGTGCTTGACGCAGGCGACCGGGTCGACGCGGCGCAGCTTGATCGCGGCGAACGTGTCCCGGTCGGTCTGCACCGACACCAGGCAGGGCCGCACGAAGCGGCCGGTGCGGCGGTCGATGGTGTCCACGATGCCGTTGAACGACACCTGCTGGACCAGCGCACCGCGGTCGGCCTCGACCACCTCGTGGATGGTGCGCAGGGCCACCCGGGCGATCACCTCGACGTACCGGCGGCGGACCTCCCGCTCGTCGCGGGGGACCGCGGCCAGGTCGTTGCGCACCCGGTCGTAGCGGTACTCCTGCACGGCCGGGATCACGTCGACCGGCGGCAGGTGGTACTCCACCAGTAGCTGCCGCGTCTTGGGCAGGAACGCCAGCCGGAAGTGCTGCGGGAAGTCGTCGGGGTAGACCGAGTTGCCCAGCACCATCGCGAAGTACTCGACGACCGACGCCGGGTCGGCTCCGGCCACCGCCGCGGCGAACCGGTCCACCTCGGCGTTGTAGGCGGCCAGCTGCGTCTCGTACTTGCGCACGCTCTCGTCGTACGCCCGGCGGCGTGCCGCGAGCTGAGCCTTGCGCCGCTGCTCGCCCTCCGCCCAGCGGGCCCGCGCGTCTTCGTAGACCCGCCGGGCGTTCGCGGTCTGCTGCTGATGCAGCCGCTCCCCGCCGAGGATCTTGCCGACGCCGCGCGGCTGCGGTGGCACGTAGCTGTGCCAACTCGGCTCCGGCTGCGGCCGGCCGAGTGGGCCCGGGTCGAACGGCGGCGCGCTGAGCGGCTTCTTGAACACCTCGAGGTCGATGTGGTCGTCGACGTCCAGGGTGGAGAGCAGCAGCGAGTCCAGGTCGCTGAGCCGCGCCCGGACCTCGGCGTTCGCCGCGGCCGCGTCGGCGGTGCGCGCTTCGATGTAGAGCCGCTGACTCGCACGCTGCTGTTCGGAGCTGGAGGCCGCCTGCTGGGCGGCCGCGATGGCCAGATCGGCATTGCGCCGGATCAGGTCGCGCTGTTGCGCCGCTGCGGTGTTTGACCGTTGCTCGGCGGCCGCCTGAGTGGCGTGCACGCGTTGCATGTCCCGAATGATGCCCATGCTTCGTCCTCGCTCCGCGGTTGGTCCAATAGCCACCATATCCATCGTTTCCGGATCTAGTTACGCCGCGCATGCTTGTCGACGCGTTGTGTGCATGCCGGGGCGGGGTGGCGGGTAGCAATCGCAGAAGGTTCCACAGTCAGTACTGGCAGTGACTGTCTGTCATGGAGACGACGGTAATCCCGGATAAGAACTACGGAGCGCAGTGGTCATCCGATCGGTTGATTCCCTACTCTGATCGGGCGAGATGGTGCATCTGAGGAGGCCGTGGGCGGTCCCGGAGAAACAATGATGCGTCTGTCCACTGTTATCGGGGCCCGTGACGGGTCGTAATAGTTCGGGGGCGAGCGACATGCTGGGGGGAGGTGGCGGGCCGATGGTGGCACCCGATGAACAGCCGCACGTCCAGCCGCCACTCATTCATCCGCGTGTCCCGGTCGAGGACCGGCCAGCCTGGTTCTCCTACACCGCGAGCGGCGATCAGATCGTCTGGTCCACCGGGTTGCGCCGGCTGCTCGGCCAGCCGCCGCAGCAGGACGAGGTCAGCCGCAAGGTCCTCGCTCGGTACGTGCACCGCGACGATCATGCCAAGGCGCTCGGTGCGATCACCCAGACGTGGACCGGCCGGGAGCCGGTGCACACGACGCTGCGGCTGATGCGCGCCGACGGCGGGTGGTTCGACGTCGACTGCCGGCTCGAGCCGGTAAAGAGCCCGGACGGCGCGGTGCGGGGCATCCGGGGCACGGTCACCGACGTCAGCGCCCGCGAACGGGCCCGCCGCGAGGTCGCCCGGCTGCACCGCCGCGGTGAGACGGTGCAGGCCTCACTGATCGAACCGGACCCGGCCACCGGGCTGCTCACCCGGGCCCGCTTCGCCGACGAGGTCGACCGCGCCCAGCGGCGGGGCGGCGGCGCGGTGCTGGTCATCCGGGTGCAGCCGGAACGGGCCGGCGAGCAGACCGAGC
>DASWMR010000054.1:0-11972 GCA_036399635.1 Actinoplanes sp.
CCGCCGGCCGAACTCGCTGATGGTGAGCAGAGTGACCGAGCCGAGGCCCTCGGGGCCGAGGTCGGTGGCGAACGCGGCGAGCGCCAGCGCGAGCTCGGTGAGGTTGTCGTGCATCCGCTGGCCCTTGACCGCGGTGCCGAGCGCGTCGTGCATGTCCCAGTCGCCGCAGTCGACAGCCGCGGTGGCCAGTCCGGCCTTCGCCTTGATCAGGCGCGCCACGTCGCGCAGCGCGTCGCCGAGCCCGGTCTTCGGGTACGCCGCGCCGTGTGCCGGCGCGTAGGCGGCGGCGCGCAGCCCGGCGGTCGCGGCCAGCGCCTGGTCGGCGGACCGGGCCGGGCCGGCCAGCGGGGCCGGCGTGTCCGCGTACATGGCCCGCAGCGCCGCCGCGATCGGTCGCTTCGCCGAGTCGCCGGCCAGGCTGAACGCGTCCACCGAGGTCATCGAGACGTCCGGGGTGGGCCCGCCGAACAGCCGGTTCGGCATCGCCGCGCCGAGCGAGACGCCGGCCAGCGGGCCGCTCGCTCCGGTGACGCCGAGCATCCGGTCCAGCCAGCCGCTGCGCAGCGAGGTGCCGGGCGCGGCGTGCTCCATCGCCTCCATCGCGGCGAAGTGCGAACGGGTCGGGTTCTGCTGGCCGACCGCGTGCACCGCGGCCAGCTTGCCGCTCGTCCAGAACGGCAGCAGCGGGGCCAGCGCCGGGTGCAGGCCGAAGGTGCCGTCCCCGGCGATCACCTGGCTCTTCGGGACGCCGATGGCCGGGCGCGCCCGATAGTAGTCGGGGTCGCCGATCGGGACGACCGCGGAGAGCCCGTCGAAGCCACCGTGCAGGGAGAGCACGACAAGCGTGTCGCCGGTGTAACCGGGCGCGGCGAAGGCCATCTTGGTGGCCACGTTCACGCCGGCCACCGCGCCGAGCGCGGTGGCGCATCCCAGGAGCGAGCGGCGGGAGAGCTGCATGATCACCTCAGCTGGAAGGACGGCGAGTCGAGCACGAGCGCGACCAGGTAGGGCAGGTGGCCGGCGAGCGACTTGTCCGTCGCGGTCAGAGGACTGGTCGGCAGCTTCGCTGCCACGCTGAGCACGGCGGCGGTGTGCGCGGCCGGCAACTTCGACCCCACCAGCCGTACGGCGAGCGCGTCGACGAGCGCACCGTACGTCGCCGGCAGCACCGGAGCTCCGCTGCCACCGGCGCCTAGGCCTCCGGTCGGCGCGGCGAACCCGGATCCCTCCGGGACTAGGAGGGACTGCATGTCCGCGGGACGGGTGAGCTGGCTGGGATACCAGCCGGTGGCCAGGTTGAGGTGCATGTTGCAGCGGATCAGGAAGCCGGCCGGTGCGGACCAGGCGGCCGCGACGTCCGGGAAGCCGTTCGGCGGGTTCCACCGGAACGGCGCGTTACCCGCCTTGACCATGGTCTGGTAGAGCGCATCGAGGCCCTTGATCCCGGACTTCTCCGGCCCGAGCCCGAGCGCACGGACCGTGGCGATCATGTCCTCGAACGGGGTGCGCGTCTTCTGCCCGATCGCCGCGGCGAACTCCGCCGAGGTGAACAGCGCGGTCAGCACCGGCTTGATCGCCGTGCCGTTGTCCAGATAGACCTTGGTGAGCCGGGCGACCAGCGCGGCCGGCGGCTGGTCGGCGACGAACCGGACGCACAGCTTGGTGGCGATCCGGCGGGCGGTCTCCGGGTGCCGGGCCAGGTGGTCGACGAACGCCAGCGCGGCCGCCTCGCCGCCGGCCGCGGTCGCGTTGGCGTGCCCGAACCCGACGATCTTGACGGCGCCGGTGACGTGCCGGGCGGGGTCGTAGGTGTACGTCCCGACCTTGGTCACAGTGAGGCCGGTGAGCAGCCGGGCGGCCGCCTGCACCTCGTCCTCGCGGTAGATCATGCCGACCGTGTGCAGCTCCATCAACTCGCGGGCGTAGTTCTCGTTCGGGCGCGACTTGGTCGACGTCCGGTTGTCCAGATAGGTCAGCATCGCCGGGTGGGTTGCCGACGCCTTCAGCATGTCCGCGAAGGTGCCGAACGCGTGCTTGCGGATCACCTGCCTGTCGTAGTCGCCGCGGCTGTCCCAGACCCCGCTGGACGGCGCCGCGATGTGCAGATGGTTGGCCCAGAACGCCACGGTCGCCTCGAACAGCTGCCGCTTGCTCCACGCGGCGCGGGCCACCGCGGCCCGGCCGAGCTGACCGAACGCGTCGTAGGAGTGCACCGGCAGCGTCGCCCGGACGGTCGGGATGTCCGCGTTCGCCAGCGGCAGCCGGGCCAGTAGCGCGTCGCAGGCCGCGTCGTCGATCGTCGCGGGGTCGAGCTGTTTGGCCAGCCAGCCGGCCACGCCCAGCCGCTTCGCCTCGGCCAGCGTCTCCGGCGTCGGCCCGAAGGTGGCCCGGCGCAGCAGGTGGCTGACCTGGTCACTCGACACGAGCGGGGCCGCGGCCGCCGCGGGAGCGGGCGCGGCCAGCACACCGCCGGCGGCGGCACTGACCACTCCGGCGACTCCGGCGGCTCCGGCGGCGAGAAGCGTGCGGCGGCTCGTCATACGAGACCCTTCGACCCGTACGCCGGTACGCGTCGCGACTGCAACCGTGACTAACTGACCCGCAATCGGCGCGCACCCGTACCGCCGGGACCGAACCGGACGTACGCTCAGGTCTGTGGATCAGGTTGAAACCGTGCGCACTCCTGCCTCCTGGGTCGTGGTCGGCCTGGACAACGGCGGAACCTGCAACAACGCCACCGTGCTCGACGCCACGGGTCAATATCTCGTCGACCATCTGGTGGAGAATCCCAGCCTCGTCCAGGAGGGTCCGGAGTCGGCCGTCGAGTCGCTCGCCGAGGCCTTCTACCACATCCTGGAGCTGACCAGCACGCCGCTCACGCTGGTCCGCGCGGTCGGTCTGGACACTCCCGGTCCGGCCAGCGCCACCGGGGTGATCTCGTCGAAGGGGTCGACGAACTTCAACCAGGTGTCCTGGCACGGCTTCGACATCCGCGGCGCGCTGGAGGCCCGGATCGGCCTTCCGGTTGTCTACAACAACGACGCGAACGCCGCCGCGCTCTACGCCCATCACCGGCATTTCGGCGCGGAGGCGCTGGTGAAGTCCTCGGTCTCCGCGATCGTCGGCACCGGGATGGGCGGCGGCGTGGTGGAGAACGGCCGGGTGATCTGCGGCGCCGCGGGCATGGCCGGCGAGCTCGGCCACGTGCAGATTCCGCTGCACGATGTGCTCGAGGACGACCAGCCGGTGCCGATCTGCAACTGCGGCTTCGCCGGCGACGTGGAGAGCATCGCCTCGCTCACCGGTATCAAGAACAACCTGCTGCCGTACTGGCTGACCAAGTTCCCGGAGCACCCGCTCGCTGCGGTGCCGGTGGGGCAGGCGGCGAAGTCGTTGCGCGGTTACGGCGAAAAGGACGATCCGCTCGCGCTCGCCGTCTTCGCTCAGCAGGCCAAGGCGATCGGCAAGCTCTTCACCATCGCCGCCAACTTCACCGATCCGGCGGCGTACCTGTTGGGCGGTGGGGTGGTCGAGGCCGCGCCGCGCTTCCGGCAGTGGTTCCTGAACACCGTGCGCGAGAGCACCCAGCTGCGCCAGGAGCAGCAGGCCGTGACGGCCTTCGCGCTCGTCGCCGACCTGGACATGGCCGGTGCCCGCGGCGCCGCGGTGGCCGCCTTGGAGCAGGCCCACCCCGCCTGACCGTTTCCGAGGGTGCGGAACCGCTCTCAGTCTTTGAGGGCGGTCTCCACGTCGTCGCACAGGGCCAGATAGTCGGTCAGGCCGAGGGTGTCGAACAGCCGGCGGATGAAGCCGGACGGCGCGGCCAGGCGCACCCAGCCGTCGCGTTCCATCGCCCGGCCGTGCGCGGTGACGAGCACGCCCACGCCCATCGAGTCGCAGAAGTCGAGGCCGGCCATGTCCACGACCACCCGCGGGGCGGGCCGGTCGACCAGCCGGCCGAGGTTCGCCTTCAGGACCGGGGCGGTGTCGATGTCGAGAGAACCGCGCAGCACGAGGACGGCGGTGTTCGGCGGGTGGTGCGCGACCGAAACCTGCATAGCGGTGTCGCTTTCGGTGGAGAGCGGGCGGCGAGCGGACGGCTGAATCGGTAGAGCACGGAGTGACGGTGAACTCAGCCTAAGCGAGGCCCGCTGCCTGGCCGAATTGGCTACCGCGAAGTAACTTGATCAGATGGCGATCGACAAGGGTGACTTGGTGGACGACTTCGAGCTACCGGACCAGGACGGCGTCCCGCGCCGGCTCAGTTCGCTGCTCGCCGACGGCCCGGTGGTGCTCTTCTTCTATCCTGCCGCGCTGAGTAGCGGTTGCACTGCCGAGGCGTGCAACTTCCGCGATCTGGCCGCCGAATTCCGCGAGGCCGGTGCGCAGCGGGTCGGGATCAGCCGTGACCAGCCGGCGAAGCAGAAACAGTTCGCCGACAAGCACGGCTTCGACTACCCGCTGCTGAGCGACCCGGACAGCAGGGTGGCCGCCGCGTTCGGCGTCAAGCGCAAGCTGCCGCTGGGCCCGCTGAGCACGAAGCGGATGACCTTCGTGATCGACACCGACCGCACTGTGCTGGAAGTCATCCACTCCGAGACCAACATGAACGACCACGCAGGGAGGGCTTTAGAGACCCTCGCCGCGCGGAAGACCACCTAGCGTCTACAAACTGTTGCGCCACTTGCGGCCGGAGCGGCCGATGAGGCGGTCGGCGTCGGTCGGGCCCCAGGAGGCGGCCTCGTAGGTCGGTATCGGCGACTTGTCGTCCGCCCAGTGTTCGATGATCGGGTCGACGATGCGCCAGCACTGCTCGACCTCGTCGGCGCGGATGAACAACGTCGGGTCGCCGAGCAGGGCGTCGAGCAGCAGACGCTCGTACGCCTCCGGGGACTCCTCGGCGAACGTCTGGTCGTAGGAGAAGTCCATCGTCG
Source organism: Actinoplanes sp. (assembly GCA_036399635.1). GTDB lineage: Bacteria > Actinomycetota > Actinomycetes > Mycobacteriales > Micromonosporaceae > Actinoplanes. Next base: position 4,935 of record DASWMR010000054.1, read on the forward strand.
CGGTCCGCACCCGGAACGAGTGGCCCGGTACCTTGGCGCCGAAGCGCAGCGAGATGCCCTCGTTCGGCTGGATCCGCAGGATCAGCGCGTCGGCGTCTAGCTCGGTGAGCTGGTTGGTCGGGATCGGCAGGTGCGGCGGACGCTGGAACTGCAGCGCCACCTCGGTCACCCGGGCGGGTAGGCGCTTTCCGGTACGCACGTAGAACGGCACCCCGGCCCAACGCCAGTTGTCCACGTTCAGCCGCATGGCCGCGTACGTCTCGGTGCGCGACAGCGGGTCGACGCCGACCTCCTCGCGGTAGCCGGCCATCAGGTCGTCGCGGGTGCCGCCGCGGGTGTACTGACCGCGCACCGCGAGGTCGGCGATGTCCCGGTTGGTGGGCAGCCGGATCGCCTGCAGCAGCTTCACCTTCTCGTTGCGCAGGCCTTCGGCGTCGAACGAGGCGGGCGGCTCCATCAGGGCCAGCGCGAGCACCTGCAGCACGTGGTTCTGCACGATGTCGCGCATCGCGCCGGCGTGCTCGTAGAAGCCGCCGCGGGTGCCGACGCCGAGCGTCTCGGCCACCGTGATCTGCACGTGGTCGACCCAGGCCCGGTCCCAGATCGGCTGGAAGATCGAGTTGGCGAAGCGCAGCGCCAGCACGTTCTGGACGGTGTCCTTGCCCAGATAGTGGTCGATCCGGAAGACCTGCGGCTCGTCGAACGCGGCGTGCACCACCCGGTCCAGCTCGTGCGCGGTGGCCAGGTCCTTGCCGTACGGCTTCTCGATCACCAGGCGGGCGAACGAGCCCTCCCGGGGCCGGTTCAGCCCGGCGCCGGCAAGCCCGTTGATCACCGGCTCGAACGCCTCGGCCGGGGTGGAGAGGTAGAAGATCCGGTTGCCGCTGGTGCCGCGCTCGGCGTCCAGCCCGTCTAGCACCTCGGAGAGCTGCTTGTACGTCTCCGGGTCGTCGTAGCCGCCGGAGACGTACCGGATGCCGCCACTCAGCTGCGGCTTGTCCGCCAGGTTGCGGCCGCCGAGCGCGCTGGCCGCGAACTGGTCGTCGGCCATCGGCGTACGTGCGACGCCGACCAGGGCGAACTCGGCGGGTAGGCGTTGGTGGCGGGCGAGGCTCTCCACGGCCGGAAGCAGCTTGCGGCGGGTCAGGTCGCCCGACGCACCGAAGATCACCAGTGTGGCGGGTGGGGCGCTGCGCTCCTGGATGAGCTGGGGGGCGTTGTCCATCGTCTGCCTGTTCCTCCGACCGCGTGCGGGACCGTCCGAGCAAGCCTACGCAGAGGTCAACCCCGGTGGTTCAAGTCCATCCCTCGATGCGACCCGGCCCTCAGCCCAAAGGTGGCAAACTGGGTTATATCCGCATGTGCTGAGGGGGATCTGTGAAGTATCGGCTCGTGACCCGGAGCGACTTCGACGGCTTGGTCTGCGCCGTGCTGCTTCGTCACCTGGACATGATCGACGACATCAAGTTCGTCCATCCCAAGGATGTGCAGGACGGTGAGGTCGAGGTCACCGAGACGGACATCCTGACCAACCTGCCGTACGCCCCGGGGGCGTACATGGTCTTCGACCACCACCACTCGGAGACCCTGCGCAACGAGGGCAACCTCAGCAACCATGTGATCGACCCCAACGCGCCCTCGGCGGCCCGGGTGATATTCGAGTACTTCGGCGGCAAGGAGCGCTTCCCGCAGGTCTCCGATGATCTGATGATCGCGGTCGACCAGGCCGACTCGGCCGACTACGCGCTGCACGACATCCTCGACCCGCAGGGCTGGACGCTGCTGAACTTCCTGATGGACAGCCGCACCGGACTCGGCCGCTTCCGGGACTTCCGGATCTCCAATTACCAGCTGATGATGAAGCTGATCGACGCGTGTATCGAGCACAACGACGTCAAGGAGATCCTCCAACTGCCGGATGTCGCCGAGCGCGCCGACCTGTTCCGCGACCAGTCCGAGCGCTTCGTCGAGCAGTTGCGGCGGGTCAGCCACCTCGACGGCGACGTGGTCGTGGTCGACCTGCGCGACGAGGAGGTGATCCATGCCGGCAACCGGTTCATGGTCTACGCGCTCTTCCCCGAGTCGCGGGTGTCGGTGCACATCATCTGGGGCCGGCAGAAGCTGAACACGGTGTTCGCCTGCGGCAAATCGATCCTCGACCGCACCTCGCCGGTCGACGTAGGCGAGGTGATGCTGCGCTACGGCGGCGGCGGGCACATCGCGGCCGGCACCTGCCAGGTGCCGCACGACCAGTCCGAGCGGGTGCAACGGGAGATCGTCGAAGCGCTGCGCACGCCGCGTCCGGTGACGGTCGGCTGAGCGTTATTGGGGGATGGGAGAGCTTGCCGCTCTCCCATCCCCTCTTGCGGGTCGTGGACCTTGCCCAAAGGGCCCACCCGCCGGTCGTGTTCCGCGCCCCACGCGCGTCAGCACGACATTCGCCCGCGTCCACCACGCGCGGGAGTCTTGTTCAACCCTTGTAGCTCCACTTGCTGCCGGCCGAGACCGGTTCCTTCGGTTCCCCGGCGGCCGGCTCGCTCGGCTGCTCGGTGTTGTCGTCCTCGTCCGGCTCGTCGTCCTCTTCGGCCCGGTGCCGGCCGCGGAACATCACCACGCCGGCTCCGAGCAGGGCCAGGGCGGCCACCACCCAGCCGGCGATCGACCAGAACGACGGCCCGCGCTGGGCGGCGGCGACCGCCGCGGCGAAGGCAGCTTCCTCGGCCGCGGTCGAGGAGTCGGCGCCGGCCGCGTCGTGGCCATGCTGAGCCGCCTCGCCGGTCCCCGGGGTCAGGGTCAGCGTGGCCGGTGGCATCACCGGACCGGGCTTGCCGTCGGTGTACGTCGTCGTGATCCGCAGCGGCATCGAGCTGAGCGTGGGCAGCGGGCCGACCGAGATCGAGAGGTCGGTCGCCTTGCCCGGCGCCAGCGCCTTGCCGGCCACCGCGAACCAGGTGATCGACCCGGTGGTCTGCGTGGTCGGGACGTTGCCGTGCATGGTCGGGACCGGGTCGCTCAACGTCCGCCACGCGATGCTCGGCGCCCAGTCGTCGACCGAGAGCGGATAGACCTCACCGATCGGGCTGTCCGCCGGCATGGTCAGCGTGATCTTGCCGATCGGCTTGGTCCCGTCGTTGACGATGTGCATGCGTAGGTCGGCTCCGCCACCCTGGACGGCGGTGGCCGGCGAAACGGTCACATCGGCGACGGCCGGGCCGGCGGCGAGAATGCCGAGCAGCACGGCGGCGGCGGGGACGCCCGCTCGGCGGGCCAACAGATAGTGCCTCACGGGGGGTAGTTCGTACCGGCGGCCGGAAAGGTTCAATGCCCAGCGACATCTTTTCTTCCGCCGTGTCGGAGGATGGTCCGATGCGCGACGTAGGGATCAACGGCGACATGATCAGACTCGGACAGTTCCTCAAGCTGGCCGACCTCATCGACACCGGCGGCGAGGGCAAGGTGCTGATCGCTTCCGGCGACGTGACGGTCAACGGCGAGGTCGACACCCGGCGCGGCCGGCAGCTGCATCCGGGCGACGTGGTCGAGGTGCTCGGCAACCGGGCCCGGGTGGTCGCCGACTAGTCAGCGATCAAGCCGCGATCAGTTCGTGCGGCTGGCCCCGGATCGCCGGCTCTCGAACTCAATGTGACGAATAGTTGACACGCTGTCGATCTCAGGCATGTACTGATGCTCGATGTGTTACCTGCGTCACACAAAGATCAACGCCACACCCACAGTCGACGTACGCCTCGCCGGGGAGGCCCCATGTCAGGCAGGTACATCCGCGCGGCCGCCGCTGCCGCCGCTACTCTCACGCTCGCCGTCGCCGGGTGCGCCGGCTGGGGCGGAGGCCCCGGAGGCGGGGGACCGAACAGCATCAACGTGCTGATGGTCAACAACCCGCAGATGATCGATCTGCAACGGCTCACCGCGGACAACTTCACCAGGCAGACCGGGATCAACGTCAACTTCACGGTGCTGCCCGAGAACGACGTCCGCGACAAGATCAGCCAGGAGTTCTCCAGCCAGGCCGGCCAGTACGACGTCGCCTCGCTGAGCAACTTCGAGATCCCGATCTACGCGAAGTCGAAGTGGATCGCCCCGCTCGACGGCTACACCGCGGCGGACACGCAGTTCAACCAGGCGGACATCCTGCCGCCGATGACCCAGTCGCTGACCGCGGACGACGGCAAGCTCTACGGCGAGCCGTTCTACGGCGAGTCCTCGTTCCTGATGTACCGCAAGGACGTGGTGGCGGCGGCCGGGCTCACCATGCCGGCCACCCCGACCTGGCAGCAGGTCGCCGACATCGCCGCGAAGGTGGACAACCAGCAGCCCGGCATGCGCGGCATCTGCCTGCGCGGCCAGCCCGGCTGGGGCCAGATCTTCGCGCCGCTCACCACCGTGGTGAACACGTTCGGCGGCACCTGGTTCGACGCGGACTGGACGCCGCGGGTGGACGCGCCGGAGTTCGAGCAGGCCGTCCGGTTCTATGTGGACCTGGTGCGCGCACACGGCGAGAACGGCGCACCGCAGGCCGGGTTCACCGAGTGCCTGAACAACCTCATCCAGGGCAACGTCGCGATGTGGTACGACGCGACAAGCGCGGCCGGCAGCCTGGAGGCCGCCGACTCGCCGGTCAAGGGCAAGATCGGGTACGTCGCCGCGCCGGTCGTGAAGACCAAGAGCTCCGGCTGGCTGTACGCCTGGTCGTGGAGCATCCAGCAGGCCAGCGAGAAGAAGGACAACGCCTGGAAGTTCATCTCCTGGGCGTCCTCCAAGCAGTACGAGGAGCTGGTCGGCGCCGAGATGGGCTGGTCCAGCGTGCCGGCCGGGAAGCGGGCTTCCACCTACCAGAACGCCGACTACCTCAAGGAGGCCGCGGCGTTCGCCGAGCCGACCGAGGCCGCCATCTCCAGTGCCGACCCGCGCAACGCCGGCGTGCAACCCCGGCCGGCGATCGGCATCCAGTTCATCGACATCCCCGAGTTCACCGACCTCGGCACCCAGGCCTCGCAGTACGTCAGCTCGGCGATCGCCGGGCAGATGAGCGTCGACGAGGCCCTGAAACGCGGCCAGCGGCTGGCCGAGGACGTCGCGGAACGCTACCAAGCCCGGCAAGACTGAGGAGGGGCTGACATGACTTCGGTAGCCGAGCAGACCGGCGCGGGCCGGGTCGCGGCCGGACCACCCCAGCCGCCCGGTGCGGCCCGGCGCGCCGCGGGCTGGGCCCGCCGCGCCCCGCTGCTGCCCGCCCTCATCTTCATGATCGTGGTGACCCAGCTGCCGTTCGTGGCGACCCTGGTGATCTCGTTCATGGACTGGAACGCCTACTACCCCGACGAGCGGGGCTTCGCCGGGCTCGACAACTTCAAGCGCGTCTTCACCGACGTGAACATGCGCGACGCGGTCTGGACCACGATCCTGCTGACCGTGGGCGTGGTGCTGATCAGCCTGCTCCTCGGCCTGGGCATCGCGCTGCTGCTGGACCGCAAGTTCCGCGGCCGCGGCCTGGTCCGGACCATGATGATCGCGCCGTTCCTGGTGGTGCCGGTCGCTGCCGCACTGATCTGGAAGCACGCCCTCTTCAACCCCGAGTACGGCCTGTTCAACGGCGGGCTTACCTGGCTCTGGGGGCTGTTCGGCTCGGAAAACCCGCCGCAGCCCGACTGGATCAGCAACACGCCGCTGTGGGCGGTCATCTTCGCGCTGGTCTGGCAGTGGACGCCGTTCATGATGCTGATCCTGCTGGCCGGGCTGCAGGGCCGGCCCCTCGACGTGATCGAGGCCGCCCGGATCGACGGCGCTAGCACCTGGCAGATCTTCCGCAGCATGACACTGCCGCACCTGCGGCAGTATCTGGAACTCGGTGCTCTGCTCGGCTCGATCTACATCGTGCAGAACTTCGACGCGGTCTTCACGATCACGTCCGGCGGGCTCGGCACGGCCAACCTGCCGTACACGATCTACCAGATCTTCTATCAGGCGCACGACTACGGGCGCGCCTCCGCGGCCGCCGTGGTCGTCGTGATCGGCACGATCATCATCGCGACGTTCGCCCTGCGAACCGTCTCGTCGCTGTTCAAGGAGGAGTCCGGCCGATGAGCACGGTGACGAATACCGCACCCGTTCCGGCCACCCGCGACGAGCGGGGCCGGCCGGTCAAGAAGCGCCGCGAGGGCGCCAACGTCTGGCTCTCCCTGCTCGCCTGGGTGGTCGGCATCCTGTTCGTGCTGCCGGTGGTCTGGATGGTGCTGACCTCGTTCCACTCCGAGGCCGACGCCGCCACCAACCCGCCGGAGGTCTTCGCACCGCTGACGCTGGAGGGCTACCGCGAGTTCTTCTCCGGCGGCGCCTCGCCGTGGCCGCCGCTACTGAACTCGCTGACCGCCAGCGTGGTGTCGACGCTACTGGTGCTGCTGCTGGCGCTGCCCGCCGCGTACGCGCTGAGCATCAAGCCGGTCAAGAAGTGGACCGACGTGCTGTTCTTCTTCCTCTCCACCAAGATGCTGCCGGTGGTGGCCGGGCTGCTGCCGCTCTACCTGTTCGCGCAGCAGAGCGGCCTACTGGACAACATCTGGCTGCTGATCCTCTTCTACACGTCGATGAACCTCCCGATCGCCGTGTGGATGATGCGTTCCTTCCTGTCCGAGGTGCCGGTCGAAATGCTCGAGGCGGCCTCGGTGGACGGGGCCGGCCTGGTCAAGACGCTGCGCTCGGTGATCGCTCCGGTGGTCACCCCGGGCATCGCCGCGACCGCGCTGATCTGCTTCATCTTCAGCTGGAACGAGCTGTTGTTCGCCCGGGTGCTGACCGCCACCGTGGCGGAGACCGCACCGGTCTTCCTGACCAGCTTCGTCACCAGCCAGGGGCTGTTCCTGGCGCAGTTGTGCGCCGCCGCGTTCGTGGTGTCGCTGCCGGTACTGACCGCCGGCTTCGCCGCCCAGGACAAGCTGGTCCAGGGCCTCTCCCTGGGCTCGGTGAAGTAACCGGGCGGGCGGACGGCCGGGTCCCGTGCCCGGCACGGGACCCGGCACAAAA
>DASWMR010000055.1:0-3933 GCA_036399635.1 Actinoplanes sp.
CGGCTGGGTCTCCCGTTGAACGGCGCTGGTCGAAGGCGGGCCGGCGGCCTCGGCCGGCGTCTCGCGGATGGCCCGGCCGGTGAGGTAGCCACCGGCCATGGCGAGGGTGACGGCGAGCGCGGCCACCCCGGGGCGCGGGACGGCATCGGTCAAGGTCGCGACCGCCGGGGACGGAAGGCCTGCACGGTGGCGCCGACCGCAGCCAGCAGGATGATCAGCCCGACCGTGAACATGATGATGCCGCTCGGTGCCGTACTGCCGCCGCCGGTGTCCGGGCCGCCGTTGGGCAGCGGGGTGTGCCGGGTGGTGCGGGTCGCGGTCGGCTGCCGTGTCGGTTCGGTGGGCTCGACCGTCGGATCGGTCGGGTCGGCGGTGGGGTCGGTCGGGTCGGCGGTGGGCTCGGTGGTCTGCGGCGGGACCGTGGTCGTCGCCACGATCGGGGCGGCCGGCGTCTCACCGCCGTCGCTGCTGCTGCAGAAGCCGAGCAACAGCAGAATGACGATGATGAAGCCGGCGACGATTCCGCCCAGAATCGCCACCTGGTTACGGCTGCGGCCGCTGCGGGTCTGCGGCGCACTGTTCGACATGATGCCGGACCTCCATCCCGCGCAGAGCTGCGCCGCCTGACCCTAAGGCGGCTCAGGCGGCCCCCCTGTCCGGTTCCCGACACAATGGCTTTTACGCGAACTCCGACACCCCCGAACGGAGGACAGCGGGCGTGCGCGACGTCCTCGCCGAGCTGCTCGACACCCGGATCGGCGGCGGATAAGGCGTTCCGGAAGCCCGCGCATCGCCACCGAAGACGCCCGGGGGTGGGAAGAGAGTCACCCAGCCGGGACCGGGACAGTCGCGGATGCCCAGAACACGGCGCGGGCGAACTCGGCGTACAGGCCCTTGGGGTGTGCCCGGAAGAGCGGCTCGGTGCCGAACAGGACAGCCCGGCCGCCCCGCGCCGTCACCCCGGAGACCACCGTCGCCTGGCCGGCCGCCTGCTCGGGACCGCCTTCGCCGGGCGCGGTCGGCAGCCAGTGCCCGGCGACCAGCGGCTTCTCCGCGTACCGCTGCTCGACGGTGAAGCCCGAGCCGGTGAACCAGATCGGCGAGTAGACGAACGAGTGCGGCAGCGAGCCGGCACCGACCACCTCGCCGGTGTTGTGCACCGCGATCACCCCGTTCGCGTCGCTACGCCCGCTCACCGCGGTCGCCGGCAGCAGACCCGCCGCGGCGTTGAAGGCGGCGCCGGTTGCGCCCCGGGTGACCACGCCGCCGCGGGCCAGCAGCTCGTCCACCTCGGCCTTGGCGGCCGGCAACAGGTCGGCATAGGACAGCCCGGACGACACGATCAGGGTGTCCACGCCGGACAGGTCGGCACCCGCGTTTAGCGTCGCGGTGGAGACGGTGCGTACCTCGAAGCCCATCTCGCGGAGGACGAACAGCTCATCCGCCGCGACCGCGCCGGCGATCACCGGGCGCCGGAACGGGGTGCCGGCGGAGCTGCGGGGTGCGGCCTCCAGGCGTACGCCGAAGCGCTCCGCAACAACCTCAGCCTGCTCGCGCGCCGCGGCCGGGATCACGACGTTGGCCGCGTCCGTGCGCCGCACCGCGACCTCCATGTCGAGCAGCGCGTTCGCGGCCTGCACGTCGGCACCGTCGCGCAGGGTCAGCGCCAGATCGCGCCCCCGGCTCGCGGTGATCGCGCCGGTCGGCGAGGCGACCGAGACCGGCGACGTGGCCACCCGCGCGGCCGCCGACCGGCTGATGTCCACCGAGGCGCCCCAGAGCAGGCGGTGGCTCCAGCCGGAGATGTCGTACATCTGCGGGACCAGCGCGGAGATGTCCCGGCCCGCCTCGAGCAGCACGTTGGCGAGGCCACGCTTGGGCTGGTGCATGTCCACGACGTAGGAGCCGGCCGGATAGTCATGGCCGTTGAGTGAGAAGTCGCGCTTGGTCCTGGTCACCCGCACGTCGTGGGCGACGAGGTGGTCGACCAGGCGGGCCGCGGCGGGTGCGGACCGCTGCGCGGCGCCGGCCGGGATGACGTACGCCCGGGGAAACTCGGTGGCATAGCGGTCCTCGGGGCCGAAGCCGGCCACGAAGCCGTCCGGGATCCGTGGCGACGGCTCGCCCGCCCAGCCGCGGCGGAACTGCTCGATCTGGTCGGTCAGCAGGGAGGCGCGCTGCGTGTCGGCGTACGTCAGCGCCGCCTCGATGGTCGCCGCCGCCACGTCGGTGTTGACCGCCGAGCGCCGGCGCAGCTCCGCGACCGGCTGGGTCTCGTACTCCTCGTGGTTGACCTGCAGCGGGATCTCCACGGTGTGCCCGACCGCGCCCTGGTAGATCGCGTACATCGGGGTAAAGATCGGCGGCCAGTCGTCCCAGTCGCCGGGTGCGTAGTCGCGGAACGGGATGTCCGCCCGGGTCGTCTCGGGGTGGCCGAGCCGCTGGATGGCGGCCTCCATCGCGAGCGCGTCCGGCAGCGCGTGCTTGATGTAGAGGTCGTACTCGTAGTTCTGCCCGTGCGGCGGAGTGGCCGGCTCGATCAGCGTGGTGCCGGTGTAGCCGTGCTCGTCGAGCATCACGAACGGCTGGGTCGCGATCACCACGTCGCGGACCGCTCGCGACTCGGGCTGGGAGCTGGTGGCGTGGTCGCGGTTGATGTCGAAGCCGGCGCCGTTCTGCCGGGTGCCGGCGATCCGGCCGTCCGGGTTGTTGGTCACCGTGACGTACACCCGCGAGCGCTTGAGGAACGCCGCCGTTGCGGCGTCGGTGGCGGTCGCGAGGCGGTTGATCACCCGAAGTGCACCGTCGGTGCCCTCCCACTCGTCACCGTGGATGTTCGCGTTGATCCAAACTGGCGTCTTGTACTCCCGGGTGAGCTCCCGGTCGCGCTTCGCGGCGGCCGGATCATCCTCGATCAGGGCCCGCCACCTGTCCTGCCGGGCCGTCTCGGCCGGTGTCTCCGGTGCCGTCACGGTGACCAGGTAGAGGTCGCAGCCGAGCGCGGAGTGCCCGACCACCTCGGCGGAGACCCGGTCGGAGGCGGCCTGCAGGGCGGTCAATTTCGGGGCGATGCCGTGGTACGGGATCAGGCCGAGCTTGATCGACTTGTCGGCCGGGTTCTCCGGATAGACCCGCAACGTGGTCTGCCTGGGGTAGCCCCGGCGCGGCGGCGTCCACCGGGCCTGCGGCTCACCGGCCAGAGTGGTCTCCGCCGGCGCCGCACCGGCGACCTCGTTGCGCTCCGGGCCGTTGCCGAACTCCCTAGTGGAGTGCGGAGTCGGGACCGGCTCGGCTCCGGCCGGCTGGGGAGTCAGTGCCACCACCACCAACAAGGCCGCGCAACATCCGGTCAGCACCCGGGCAAGATTCATGAGTCTGACCCTCTACCAGCGCGGGCGCGCGCGGAAGACTTCATGGATCTATCGGCATATCGATACGGTCATCCCGCGTCACGGTCATCCCGCGTCGGCGGCCTCGCGCTCACGGCGCCTGCGCTCGCGCTGCTCGCGGGTGAACTGCTTGCGCGCCTCGAGGTCGCGCTTCCACTGCTGGCGGGCGGCCTCGTCGCAGCCCTGGACGGCGTGGCTGGTCTGGGCGGGCCCGATCATCGACCGGAAGAACCAGTCGTCGAAGGTGTCGTGCCACCAGCGACCCCACCGGCTCCGCTCCACCCCACGCTTGTCCGTCGGCATGTCCTACTCCTTTTCTTGGTACCCCAATACTTTGTACACCAACTATCGGTAGTCTGGTAGCCGAGCTGAGGAGATACGAGATGAGTGAGATGCCCGACACGGCCGACCCGCTGGCCCTGGAGCAGCAGGTCTGCTTCGCGCTCTCAGTGGCGGCCCGCGGCGTGGTGGCGGTCTACCGCCCGCTGCTGGAGCCGATGGGTCTGCCCCACCCGCAATACCTGGTCATGCTCGCGCTGTGGCA
>DASWMR010000056.1:0-9782 GCA_036399635.1 Actinoplanes sp.
TATCTGCCGAGCTGGATCTCCTTCCTGGTCGACCGGTCAAAGGTGGTGGAGGCCTCGGCCGCGCTGATCACCGCGGTGCAGGCGCGGGTGCACGCGATGCCGGCCACCGACCGGCCCAAGCTGCTGATCTTCGGGGAGAGCCTGGGCACCTATGGGACCGAGAAGACCTTCGGGAGTGCGGAGCACATGGTGTCTGGGGCGGACGGAATCCTGCTCGAGGGGCCGACCTTCGCCAACCCGATCCACCAGCAACTCACCCGGGCCCGGGCGCCGGGCTCGACGGTCTGGCAGCCGGCCTACCCCGGCCTGCCGGTCGAGTTCGCCGCCGACCCGGCCCGGTTGCGTGACCTGACCGGGCCGCCGCGCAAGGTGGTCTACCTGCAGAACTCCTCGGATCCGGTGGTCTGGTTCAGCCCCAGCCTGTTCTGGCACCAACCGCAGTGGCTGCGCGGCGACCGCGGGTCGGAAATCAGCCCGGACATGCACTGGTACCCGGGAGTCACGTTCTGGCAGACCATGGTCGATCTGCTCTACGCGAACAAGACGCCGATCGGGCGGGGGCACGTCTACAAGTCGGGGACGGTGGACGGCTGGGCCGCGATCGCGCCGCCGCCGGGCTGGACGGCGGCCGACACCGTACGGCTGCGGGCACTGCTCGACCGATAGCCAGGGCAGCCGGCCGGCGATCGAACCGGTAAGTTCCGCGGCATGAGCTTGCAGCGAAAATTGTCGATGGCCGTGTTGGCCTTGGCCGTCCTCACGACGACCACCGGCCTCGCCGCGCCGCCCGTCCCCGGTTGGCAGCTGGCCGACACCGGGTCGACCGCCCGGTTCCGCGGCCTGGCCCCGGTCAGCGACCGGGTCGCCTGGGTCGCCGGCTCGGCGGGCACCATCCTGCGGACCGTCGACGGCGGCCGCACCTGGCAGTCGGTCGGCCCGGCCGGCACCGAGGAGCTGCAGTTCCGCGACATCGAGGCGTTCGACGCGACGCACGCGGTGGCGCTGACCATCGGCGAGGGCACCGACTCCCGGCTGTACGCGACGTCGGACGGCGGTCGTACCTGGACGGAGACGTTCCGCAACGATGAGCCGACCGCGTTCTACGACTGCATCTCGTTCACCGACCGGCGGCATGGCCTGGCCCTGTCCGACCCGGTCGGCGGGAAGTTCCGCATCCTGGCGACGGCGGACGGTGGGCGTAGCTGGCAGGTGCGGTCGGACGCCGGGATGCCGGCGGCGCTGCCCGGTGAGTTCGCGTTCGCGGCCAGTGGCACCTGCCTGGTCTCCGCCGGTGGCCGTTACTACTTCGCCACCGGTGGCGGCGCGGCGGCTCGGGTCTTCACCTCCCGCGACGGTGGCCGCAGCTGGACGGTCGCCGAGACGCCGATCCCGAGCGGGGCGAGCGCCGGCATCTACAGCCTGGCCGTGCAGCGCTCCGGCGCGGCGATCGCGGTGGGCGGCGACTACACCACCCCGGAGTCCGCCCCCGCCGCCGCGGCCTACCTGCTCGGCCGCACCTGGACGGTCGCTCGCACGGTCCCCGGCGAATACCGCTCCGGGTCCGCCTGGCTGGGCCGGGGCCCGGTCGCGCTCGCCGTCGGGCCGACCGGCAGCGACATCTCCTACAACGGTGGCCGCACCTGGGAGCGGTTCGACACCGGCAGCTTCGACGCGGTGCTGTGCGCCCCGGACGCGTCCTGCTGGGCCTCCGGCGAGCAGGGCCGGGTCGCCAAACTGACCTGGTCACACTGAGCCAGCCAGCCGAACTGGCTCAGCCAGCCGAACTGGCTCAGCCAGCTGAACTGGCTCAGCCAGCTGAACTGAGTCAGCCAGCTGGGCGGTAGGCGATCTCCGGGTCGAGCAGGCGCACCCACGAGGGTCGCCAGTTGCGGCCCCGGGCGAGCATCTCCGCCTCCAGGTTGGTGCGCCACGGGCCGGACACCCCGTCGTCCGGCCACCACGGCGGCCACGAGTCGTAGCACCGCTCCACCGACACCTCAGTCGCGGCCGTCATCACCCGCAGGAAGAGCCAGCGGCCGTAGCGCGGGTCGCCCTCGGCCCGGCGCAGCGCGCGCACCAGGTCGCTCAGCTCCGGCCGGGTGAGCCCTTCCGGTTCGCAGGGCTGCACGCTCACGCTGGTCGCGTCGGCGTAGGCCAGCACCGTGCACACGCCGTCGCCGGCCGGCCCGTGCTGCCGCATCCACCCGGTCAGCCCGTCCAGCTCGGCGGTGTCCGGCGGGGCGGGCCTGTCGAGTTCGGTCGCCTCGTGCATGGCCGCCCAGATGAGCCGGTCGTGTTCGCTCTGGCTGAGCCGCCGGATCCGGCGCATCGGCGGGCGACTGCCGGCCCGGATCCGCGGCGGGCGGGTGCCGGCCGTGATGCCGCCGCGGCCGGCCGCGAACAGCGCCGCGCGCAGATCGAGGGTGGGGTCGGTGAGCCGGCCCAGCAGGTGCTCGAGCCCGGCGGCGGCGACCTCCCCGCGCACGGCCGCGGCCAGCAGGTGCTCGCTTGCCGCGCGGACGTCGTCGCGCGCCGCGGGCGTGCGGAGCGGGTGCCGGCCCCGCTCGGTGATGATCTCGCTCAGCTCGGCCAGCGTGTTCTCGACGCTGAGCACGGCGCCGACGACGTGCACCAGGCCGTCGGCCACGCCCGCCCGGTAGCGGGTGCGCGACCAGCGGCCGTGCTCGTGCCAGACCACGAAGCCCAACTCGTCGGCCTCGGCCAGCGGGCCGAGGTCCTCCCACGGCAGCCAGTCGGGCGCGCCGGTGAGCAGGTCGATCGGCGGGTCGGCGTGCGCCGTCGAACTGTGCTCGGGGTGACAGCCGAAGAGCACCGACCGGGCACCGTCGAGCAGCCCGAAGCGGGCCCAGCCGCCGCGGTGATCGTCGTGGTGGGCGCCGCGATCGTCGACGAACCACACGTCCGGAAAGCCGATGCCGGTCAGCGTGGCGGCCAGCGTCGCCCACCTGGTCCACAGGAGTCCGGGTGTCGGCAGGTCCACGTCGGTGAGCACCAGTCCACTGTGTCAAACCGGGCCGACCAGCGGCACCCCTGGTCCCTCGTCCGAAACTTGCGGACCTAGTGGGCGGCTGCACGGTCAATGCGCTCGGAAGCCGTCTTCGGTGGGCTTCCAGTCCGCGCTGTCGCGCGTGTCAACGGTCCGGCCGGTGATGGAGAAGAGAACGATCAGGGCGAAGAAGACTGCGATTCCGATAGCCATGCCCTAGAGCCTCGTCGCGTCCGGCCACCGTCGACAGTGGCAGCAATGCCATACATCTACAAAATCCTGCCAACTGGCCGTAGGCTTCGTCACATGCTCCGCAACGTCGCTCTGCTCGTCATGCCCGAGGTGGCCGTCTTCGAGCTCGGGGTGCTTTGTGAGCTCTTCGGCTATGACCGCACGGCCGAGGGCCTGCCTGCCTACGACTTCGCCGTCTGCTCGGTCGACGGCCGCCCGGTGCCCACCCACGCCGGGTTCCGCATCGACGTGAAGTTCGATCTCGCCCGGCTGGAGGAGGCCGACCTGGTGGCGGTGGTGCCCTACGGCACCGGCGGTGGGGAGCCGCCCGAGGTGCTCGACGCGCTGCGCCGGGCGCACGCGCGCGGTGCCTGGGTGATGAGCGTGTGCACCGGGGCGTTCGCGCTCGGCGCGGCCGGCCTGCTGGACGGCCGGCGCTGCACCACGCACTGGCTGCACGCCGCCGAGCTGGCCCGGCGCTACCCCGCGGCGAAGGTCGACCCCGACGTGCTCTACGTGCAGGACGGCAGGATCCTGACCAGCGCCGGTACGGCGGCGAGCGTCGACGCCGGGCTGCATTTGATCCGACAGGAACAGGGCTCGGCCGTGGCCCGGATGATCGCCCGGCGGATGGTGGTGCCGCCGCACCGCGACGGTGGTCAGGCCCAGTTCATCGAGACGCCGGTGCAGGCGATCCAGTGCGAGACGCTCCAGCCGGTGCTCGCCCTGGTGCTGGAGACGCTGGACCAGCCGCACTCGGTGGAGACGATGGCCGATCTAGCGCACATGGCACCGCGGACGTTCGCTCGCAAGTTCCGCAGCGAGACCGGCGCCACCCCGCACGACTGGCTGACCGGCCAGCGCCTGCTGCTCGCCCGCCACCTGCTGGAGGACTCCGACCTCGGCGTCGACACGATCGCCGAGCGCGCCGGCTTCGGCAGTGCGGCGACCCTGCGGCACCACTTCGCCACCCGGCTCAGCACCACCCCGCAGGCCTACCGCGGCACGTTCCGAGCCCAGCCGGCCTAACCTCCGTGGACAAAACGGGGAAGGCTGAATCGGCTACGAGGGATCAGACCGCTCTGACGGATCGAGGCTAAGCCCGGGCTAAGCCCGGGCCCTGGGCAAGCGCGGGCAAGCGCATGGCCGAATGTGCAACTAATTGCTTTTGCACGGCAAGGTGCCAGCCGTCAAGGTGGACGATGGCTGCGTTTGTTGCTTGCTGCGACCGGTGGAGTGGCCGGGCAGGAGTAGGCCCGCCAGGGTGCGGCTGCAAGGCGAAATCGTGGTTCGAAATCCGGTCCCGGCGTGGATTCCGTACTGCAGATCGCGGTCAGCTATTGGGAGCTATTGGGTGGTGCGTGTGGCTGTCGGCCTGGTGGGCGGGATAAGCGGCATTTCGCCGTCGCCGGACTGCTGGAACGCCTGGTAGATCCGCGCGGCATGACGTTGAGCCTTGCCGTGATCGCGTCGACGCTGGTGGTCGCGGCGGAAGGCATCGCGCTCTGGTGAATAGTTGCGTGCCTTACTGCGGTCGCGCATGGCAGTCAATTCGGTGCGGCTGAACAGCGAGAGTTGAGACATGAGATTATTATCCGCCCGGCGGTCGCCGAATGCCAGTCGATGACCTTTCAAAATCGGTATCCGGGGAATCAGGTTCCCGAGGCGAAATATCGTCCACCGTTACGTTCGACGATGTCACGGAACCCATCTTGCAGTTCACATGGTTGGCCCAGCCGTGTTCATGAACGACTTCAAGCATTGTTGGTTGCAGGCCTGATGAATCCAAATGTTCCGTACTGGTGACCGAAATAATGGCTTGGTCGAGGCCCCATGTAGTTGCGAGGGTTGATTGACGTGCGTCCGCCTTCTCTGATGCACGGAAGTCCGCGCGGTGCGGATAGTGGCCGGTCAGCCCCTGGGAGGTGATTGAGGAGATAGTGCTCACGCAGGAAATCCTCGGATGCGGCATTGATCACCGATGGGCGTTTAGCCCAGTAACGTGCTAAACGGTAAACGATCCTTGAACGATCCAGGAAGGTAGTCGACGTGCTTCAGCGACCGGAATTGGCGGCCTCTTCTGCCACGATCCGCGTCCGGCGGGCCGTGATCGGCGCGCCGCTGGGGGCGCTGTGACCGAGTCGCTCGGGTCGGATTTGTAGGGCGCTCACCAGCAGTGTTGCGACGACCCTCGGAACCCGCCACGCCGGCGGAGCCAGTCTGCGGCCTCGGCGACGGTGGCCGCGGTGTCAGCTGCCGGGGTAGCCGGCGGCCGGTCGACCAATACCACCGGGATGCGGCGCTCGCGGGCCGCGACCAGCTTGCCGTCCGCGCCACCGCTGTCCTTGCTGACCAGGACGTCAATCCGGTGCTCGGCGAGCAGCCGGCGTTCGCTGTCGAGGTCGAACGGGCCCCGGTCGAGCAGCACCTCGAGCCGGCGTGGCAGGGGAGGTTGCGGCGGCTCCACCGAGCGGGCCAGGAACCAGCCGTCGCACCCGGCGAACGCGTCGATGCCCTGTCGGCCGGTGGTCAGAAAGACTCGTTCGCCCAGGGTCGGCAGGAGGGCGGCGGCGGCCGCCAGGTCCGGTACGCGATACCAGTCGTCGCCGGGGCCCGCCGACCAGCCGGGCCGTCGCAGCACCAGCAGCGGCACCCCGGTGACGGCCGCCGCGGCCGCCGCATGGGCGCTAATCCGCGCGGCGAACGGGTGTGTCGCGTCGATCAGCGCGTCGATCCGACGCTCGCGCAGGTATCCGGTCAGCCCACCGGCCCCGCCGAAGCCGCCGATCCGCACTTCGCCGGCCGGCAGAAGGGGAGAGCTGGTCCGCCCCGCCAGCGAGCTGATCACGATGAGCCCGGCCGCCGTTTCGGCCGGCGCCCCGGCGGGCCCGGCCGCCGTTTCGGTCAGCGCCCCGGCGGGTCCGGCCGCCGTTTCGGTCAGCGCCCCGGCGGGCCGGGCCGCCGTTTCCGCCAGCGGCCCGGCGGCCCCGGCCACCGATCCGGCCAGCGCCCCGGCCAGTTCGCGTGCCTCGGTGGTGCCGCCGAGGATCAGCACGGTCAGTCTCGGCATCGGTCTGCGGAATAGAGGTGGCTGTCCGGGAACTGCACGGCGGTCAGCGCCGCACCCACCACGATCACCGCGGTGCGCTTGATCCCGGCCGCCCGCACCCGGCCGGCGATGTCGGCGAGCGTGCCGCGCACGATCAGCTCGTCGGCCCGGCTGGCCCGGGCCACCACCGCGACCGGGCACTGCTCGCCGTAGTTGCCGACCAGCTCGTCGACCACCGCGTCGATCCGTTGCACGGCCAGGTGCAGGACCATCGTCGACCGGCTGGCGCCGAGCGTCGCCAGGTCCTCGCCGGGCGGCATCGCGGTCGCCCGCTCCGCGGTGCGGGTCAGGATCACGGTCTGCGCCACGCCGGGCACGGTGAACTCGCGGGCCAGCGACGCGGCAGCCGCGGCGAACGCGGGCACGCCGGGCGTCACGTCGTAGGGCACGCCGGCCGCGTCCAGCCGGCGCATCTGTTCGGCGACCGCGCTGAACACCGACGGGTCGCCGGAGTGCAGGCGGGCCACGTCGTGCCCGGCGGCGTGCGCCGCGACCAGCTCGGCGGTGATCTCGTCGAGGGTCAGCCCGGCGGTGTCCACCAGGCGGCAGCCCGGCGGGCACGCCTCGAGGAGCTCGGCGGGGACCAGGCTGCCCGCGTACAGGCAGACGGGTGACGCCGAAAGCAGGCGGTGGCCGCGCAACGTGATGAGGTCGGCGGCCCCCGGGCCGGCGCCGATGAAGTGCACCGTCATATGAGCTGCACCGACCAGATCGTCACCGGCATCATCGTGCGCCATCCGGTGAAGCCGCCCACCGGCGCACCCCGGCTCACCGAGAGCCGGGTCAGCTCACCGCCGAGCCGCGCGTACGCCGCGGCCAGCACCGCCTCGGACTCGACAGTCACCGCGTTCGCCACCAGCCGCCCACCCGGGCGCAGCGCGGCCAGGCAGGCGTCCAGCACTCCGTCCCGGGTCACCCCACCGCCGAGGAAGATCGTGTCCGGGGTCGGCAGCCCGGCCAGTGCCTCGGGTGCGCTGCCCAGCTCCACCCGCAGGCCGGGCACGCCCAGCGTGGCGGCGTTCGCCCGGATCGTCGCGGCGCGGCCGGCATGCGGCTCGACGGCGATCGCCCGGCAGGCCGGGTGGGCGCGCATCCACTCGATGCCGATGCTGCCCGAGCCGGCGCCGACGTCCCAGAGCAGGGCGCCGGGCAGCGGGGCGAGCGCGGCGAGGGTCACGGCGCGAACCTCACGCTTGGTGAGTTGACCATCGCCGGCGTACGCGTCGTCCGGCAGCCCCGGCACCACGGCCCGGCCCGGCCCGTCGCCGCACTCGACGGCGATCACGTTGAGCGGATCGCCGGGTGGGACCGCCCAGTCCGCGGCGGTGCCGCCCGCCACGTGCTCGTCCGGGCCGCCGAGCTGGGCCAGCACGGTCAGCCGGGCGGTCGGGAAGCCGGCCTCGACCAGCACCGCGGCGACCTGGGCCGGGGTGTCCGCGTCGCGGGCCAGGATCAGGATCCGCCGGCCCGGGTTGAGTAGTCGGCGCAGCGCGGCCACCTCGGCGGTCACCAGGCTCAGCACGTCGGTGGTGGCGAGCGGCCAGCCCAGCCGGGCGGCGGCCAGCGACGCGGACGACGGGTGCGGCAGGACGCGTACCTGCTCGGCGCCGAGCAGCCGCACCAGGGTGGCGCCGATCCCGTGGAACATCGGGTCGCCGCTGGCCAGCACGCACCGGCCCGGCCCGGCATGCGCCGCCAGCAGGCTGCCGACAGCGGGCAGCAACGGCGACGGCCAGGCCACCCGGTCCGCGGTGATCTCCGGCGGGAGCAGCCCGAGTTGCCGGTCACTGCCGAAGATCACCTGCGCTCGGCGGAGCGCTTCGGAGGGCGTACGGCCGAGGTCTGACCACCCGCCGGCGCCGATGCCGACGACCGTGACCAGGTCGGGTTTGTCGGCGAGCACGAGGTGACCGTATCGCGCCGGGGTGGGCCGAGATTTTCCGCGTCCGGTTGAGCGAAGCCGGCAGCGGTTGCGTACAACATTCAGACGGCTCCCCGAGATCGGGTCGTCACGGCCACAGGGGGTGGCCGACGCGGACGACGACCGGAACGGGTGACGGACTATGGCGCAGGGACCGCCGGTTTTCCAAAGCTCCCAGGACCAGGGTTTCGACGACCAGCGGTACTTCGCCGACCTGCGGGCCATGCCCAACGACGACTCGTTCCAGAGTCGCGGGGACGATCGCCGTTACGCCGACGACGGTCGTAACGATGCCGCGGGCCGGTACACCGCGGACGGTCGGTACGCCGACGACGGCCACTACGATCAGGAATGGCTACCGAGCGACCCGAATCGGGACGATCCGTACCGGCGCAGCGACATCCTTGTCGAATCGACGACCGATCCGACCGGCTGGAAGGCGAGCGGCCCGGCTCAGCCGCCCATCCCGGACGACCGGCCGCCGGCCGAGGCGACCTCCGGCAACCGGCTGCTCACCGTGTTGCTGTTCTTCTCCGGCCTGGCCACCAGCGTCTCGCTGTGGCTCTTCGACACCCAGGCCGGCGCGGTCAACGACACCGCCACGGCGATGCTCGCCGCCGGCCGGATCACCGGCCTGATCGGCGGCTACCTGCTCTTCATCCAGCTGCTGATGATGAGCCGGGTCTCCTGGCTCGAGGAGTGGGTCGGCGCTCGCGACCTGCTGCGCTGGCACCGCTGGCTGGGCACCTCGCTGGTGGTCGCGGTGATCGCGCACATCGTCTTCATCGTGTACGGCTACGCGCTGACCGCGAAGACCGGCGTGGTCGACCAGGGCTGGACGATCATCACCACCTTCCCGGACATGTTCAAGGCGGTGGCGGCCACCATCATCCTGGTCGTAATCAGCCTGATCTCGATCCGGGCGGCACGGACCAAGCTGCCGTACGAGCTGTGGTTCGCCATCCACCTGACCAGCTACCTGGTGCTGCTCCTCGGCTACGGCCACCAGGTCGCCACCGGTGCCGACCTCAGCGGCCGGTTCGCCTCGGTGTTCTGGCCGGCGCTCACCGCGCTGGTGATCTCGGCGGTGGTCTGGGGACGGCTGGTCGAGCCGGTGTGGCTGAACGTGCGGCACCGCTTCGAGGTGGCCGAGGTGGTCGCCGAGGGCACCAACACGTTCTCCATCTACATCGACGGCAAGAACCTGGACCGGCTGCCCGCGCAGGCCGGCCAGTTCATGCGGTGGCGGTTCCTGACCCGCAACGGCTGGTACCAGTCGCACCCGTTCTCGCTGTCCGCCGCGCCCAACTCGGAATGGCTGCGGCTGACCGTGACCGCGGTCGGCGGGCACACCGCCCGGCTGGCCGAGTTGGAGCCGGGCACGCCGGTCTGGGCCGAGGGCCCGTTCGGCACGTTCACCGCGCAGCGCCGCACCCGCCGCCGCGCCCTGCTGATCGCCGGCGGCAGCGGGATCGCCCCGATCCGGGCGCTGCTCGAGGACATGCCGCCGGACA
>DASWMR010000057.1:0-4611 GCA_036399635.1 Actinoplanes sp.
ATCCCGTGGTGCGGCTCGGGCTGCGCGGCATGCTCGACGCTGAACCCGACCTCACCGTGATCGGCGAGGCGTCGTCCGGCCCCGCCGGGGTCGCGCTCGCCACCGCCGAGCAACCCGAGATCGTGCTGATGGACCTGCGCATGCCGGACGGCGACGGGGTGACCGCGACCGCTCAGATCACCGCCCAGTTGCCCGGCACCCGGGTGATCGTGCTGACCACGTACGAGTCGGACCGCGACATTCTGCGCGCCATCGAGGCCGGCGCCTGCGGCTACCTGCTGAAGGACGCGTCCCCGGCGGAGTTGGCCGACGCGGTGCGCGCGGCGGCCCGCGGCGAGACCGTGCTGTCCCCGAGCGTGGCGTCGACCTTGGTGCGCCAGGTGCGCAGCCCCGCGCCGCCGACGCTCTCCGCCCGCGAGACCGAGGTGCTGCGCCTGGTGGCCCGCGGCCTGACCAACGCCGACATCGGCAAGCAGCTGTTCATCTCCGAGGCGACGGTGAAAACCCACCTGCTGCGCACCTTCAACAAGCTGGACGTGGCCGACCGCACCGCGGCCGTGACAACAGCCATGCAGCACGGCCTTCTCTGAGCGGTGCGGAACCTCCCGGCCGGTTTGCGGTGTCATCCGTTCACAGCTGGCGCGAAGGATCCGCACAGGGCAGAGCGAGGCGGTCGGCGCACAGTTCGTTGAGATGTCAACGAAGGGGGCGCGATGAAGCGGGACACCGGACTGCGGCGCACTACGCTGCTCACCGGCGCACTGGTGGCGGCCAGCGTGGCCGGCACGGTTGCGGTCGGGGTGGCGGCGTACGCGTCGGACTCGGCTTCGGAGTCGGCGGCCACCGACGCCGGCACGGCAACGGATTCCTCGTCCGATTCGTCGGCCACCACCGATTCCGGCAGTAGCGACTGGCCGTCGCTGTCCGGTGGCAGCGACGGCGGCCAGGCTACCTCGGGCGGGTCCTGAGATGCCGCTCGTCGAAACCCTGCCGGTCGGCGCCGATACAGCACAGTGGACGGTGTGGGGCACGGTGGCCCGGATCGTGGTGACCGACCCGCGCCGGCTCAGCGACGCCACCGAACTGGTCCGGGGCGAGCTGGCTGCGGTGGACGCCGCGTGCAGCCGGTTCCGCGAGGATTCCGAGATTCGGTACGCCTGCCAGGCCGCCGGCCGCCCGGTGCAGGTGAGCCCGCTGTTGGCCGAACTGGTGGATGCGGCCCTGCGGGCGGCCGCGGAAACCGGCGGCGACGTCGACCCGACCGTGGGCGCCGCGTTGTGTGGGCTCGGCTACGACCGGGACTTCGCCGCGATCACCGGCCGCCGGGTGGCGGCTGCCGTGCGGGTCTTCGAGACGCCCGACTGGCGTTCGGTGCGGCTGCGCGGCAGCGAGCTGACCGTGCCCGTGGGCGTGCAGCTCGACCTGGGAGCGACCGCGAAGGCGGTGGCCGCCGACCGGGCCGCGGCGCTGGTCGCCGAGCGGCTGTCGAGCGGCGTGCTGGTCGCGCTCGGCGGCGACATCGCCACTGCCGGGCCGGCACCGGACGGCGGCTGGCGGGTGCTGGTGCGGGACCGACCCGGCGATCCACAGTGCACGGTGCTGCTACCGGCCGGCGCGGCGCTGGCTACCTCGAGCACGGCCGCGCGCACTTGGGGACGGCCCGGCGAGCTGCTGCACCACATCGTCGACCCGCGCACCGGATTTCCGGCACCGCGGGTGTGGCGGACCGTTTCGGTCGCGGCGAACTCCTGCCTGCGCGCCAACACCCTGACCACCGCGGCGATCGTCCGCGGGGCCGGCGCGGTCGAGCTGCTCGACCGGGCGCCGAGCCGCCTGGTGACGCCGGCCCTCGACGTCCTGCGCCTCGGCGGATGGCCGTCATGACCTCTTGGCGGGTGGCCGTCTTGGCCTCTCCGGGGGTAGCCGTCATGACCTCTTGGGGGTGGCTGTCGTGACCGATGCGCTCTGGTATTTCGCACGGGGCAGCGGGGTCGTCTCGCTGGTGTTGCTGACCGTGGTGGTCGCGCTCGGCATCGGTGCCCGCTCCGGCCGGACGGCGTTCGGGCTGCCCCGGTTCGCGGTCAATCTGTTGCACCGCAACGCTTCCCTGCTGGCGGTGGTCTTCCTCGCCGGGCACCTGCTGGGACTGCTCTTCGACCCGTACGCGCAGTTGCGGCTCTTCGATCTGGTCGTGCCGTTTGTCGGCAACTACCGGCCGTTCTGGCAGGGGATGGGCACGCTCGGCTTCGACCTGCTGCTCGCGATCGTGGTGACCAGCCTGCTGCGGCACCGGATCGGGGTCCGGGGGTGGCGGGCCGTGCATTGGGTGGCCTACCTCTGCTGGCCGGTCGCCCTGATGCACGGCCTGGGCACCGGCACCGACCGCGGCACCTGGTGGCTCTGGTCGATCGCCACGGTCTGCGCCAGCACGGTGGTGTTGGCGACCGGCTGGCGGCTGATGCCGAGTTTCCACCGTTTCCCGCAGCGCGCCGACCGCGCCGTCGCCGAACACCTGCGGCCCACCCCGGAGGCGCAAGCCTGGAGCGCCCGATGACGAAGCGCACGCCGGTGGAGCATTTCGACCTGGATCGCCCGCCTGTCGGGCGGTCGGCCGCAACGGCAGTCCCGTCTTGGAGGAGGTCTGATGACTAGCGTTGCGCAGGCACGCCCCACGGTGATGCAGCGGCTGCTCGCCGACTTCGGCGACGGTCGAATCGACACTCATCTCGTCCGGCACGGGCGGGTGCCGCCGCTGGACCCCAGCCAGGTGATCGGCCTGCTCCGGGATGCCGGGCTGACCGGCCGGGGCGGGGCCGGTTTCCCGGTGTGGCGCAAACTCGGCGCGGTCGTCGGGACCGGCCGGCCGGCGGTGGTGATCGCCAACGGCGCGGAGGGCGAGCCGGCCAGCGGCAAGGATCAGATCCTGATGGCGTACCAGATGAATTTGATCCTCGATGGTCTGCAGCTTCTCGCCCGGGCGGCCGGGGCGCGCGCCGCGCACTTCTATGCGCCGGCGGCCGTGCTCAGCGGACTGCCGCCGCTGCTCGCGGATCGCCGCAGCGCCGGCATCGACACCCTGCCGGTCTCGCTGCACCCGTCGCCGGACGCCTTCGTCGCGGGGGAGGAGTCGGCGGCGGCATCCGCGGTCGCTGGCCGGGGCGCGGTGCCGACGGACAAGCTGGTCCGGATCGCCTCGGCCGGGCCGGGCGGGGCGCCCACGGTCGTGCAGAACGTGGAAACGCTCGCCCACCTCGCGATGATCGCCCGCTACGGCGCCGGCTGGTTCCGCGCGGCCGGCACCCCCGACGAGCCAGGCACGTTCCTGGCCACGGTGACCGGCGCGGTGCCGGCGCCGGGTGTGGTCGAAGCGGGGTACGGGGTGCCGCTGGGTGACCTGATCGCGGCGGCCGGTGGTCCGTCGGCGGTCCTCGGCGCTGTGCTGATCGGCGGCTATCACGGCGGCTGGGTGCCGGTCGACCCGGCGCTGCCGGTGAGCCGGGCCGCGCTCGCGCCGTTCGGAGCGTCGCCGGGCGCCGGGGTCGTGGTCGCGCTGCCCGCGTCGACCTGCGGGCTGGGGGAGACGGCCCGGATCGCCGGATATCTCGCCGGTGAGTCGGCGCGGCAGTGCGGGCCGTGCGTCAACGGGCTGCCGCGTCTGGCAGCGACAATGACCGACCTGGCCTACCGCCGGTCGCGACCCGGGCTGCCGGCCGAAGTGGACCGGCTGATCGGGCTGGTCACCGGGCGGGGCGCCTGCCGCCACCCGGACGGGACGGCCCGGCTGATCGCCAGCGCGATGCGGGCGTTCGAGGCGGACGTGTCGGCGCACCTGGCCGGGTACTGCCTGGCCACCGGAGCCACGCGATGACGGAGAAGCGGCTGCACATCAACTGGACCGCCTGTGACGGACGGGGGCTCTGCGCCGAGTTGCTGCCCGAGCTGCTGACCGAAGACGAGTGGGGCTATCCGGTGGCGCGCGGCTCTCTCGGCGTACCGGAAGATCTGGAACCTGCCGCAAGGCGAGCGGTGGACCGTTGCCCCGCACTCGCCTTGCGGCTGGTTTCCTAGGCGTTCTATCGGATGCCCAGTGCCCGCTTCACCGTGAAGAACAAGTCGGTCTGGTTGGTTACGCCGAGCACGTTGGCCGCCTGCGGGCCGCCGGCGGCGATCCGCACCTGGGTGCCGGTGTGCTGCTGCGAGCCGGTGATCTCCGCGGTGGCGTAGCTGATCGTCAGGTTCGCGTTGTCCGCCGTGATCAGCGTGGCGGTGTAGCCGAGCGTGGCCTCCTCGACGATCTGGCTGGTGTGGCCGTGGTCGGCGGTCACCACCACCAGGGTGTCGGGGTGCGCCTTCTGGTAGGCGAGCACCTTCTTGATAGCGGTGTCGAACCCAACCGTCTCACCGATCTGGCCGCACGGGTTGGCCGCGTGTTCCTGCTTGTCGATCGAGGCACCCTCGATCTGCAGGAAGAAGCCCTGGCGGCTGCGCTTGGTCTGCTTGTCCAGCACGTCGATGGCCTTGGTGGCCATGTCGACCAGGTGCGGCTGCGTCGCCGTCCGGGCGGTGTTCACGGCGCACCTGGCCGGGTCGGTGCCGGTGCGCGTCGGCTTC
>DASWMR010000058.1:0-5074 GCA_036399635.1 Actinoplanes sp.
CGAGTGGGCGGTCATCGGCGACCGGGTGGTCAACGACTTCGGCGACGGCGTCGAGAGCGGCCGCCGCCTGCTCCGCCGGTTGTTCGGCGACCCCGCTTCGCCGTCCGAGGCCGCCTGACCGGCGGGCCACGCCCCGGTCACCCGCAACCCCGCGGCGGACGCGCCCGGCCGGGTGGCCGATGATCTGTGCATGACCGGTGCCGCTCGGGGACTCGCCCTGCTGGTGGCCGGCGCGTACTTCATGGAGATCCTGGACGCCACCGTCATCGCGCCGGCGGCCCCGCACATCGCCGGCGACCTCTCAGTGCCGGCGGTCGCGGTGAACGTGGCGATCACCGCGTACGTGCTGACCCTGGCCGTGCTCATCCCGATCAGCGGGTGGCTCACCGACCGGTACGGCGCCCGGCGG
The DNA here is from genome assembly GCA_036399635.1 of Actinoplanes sp. GTDB lineage: Bacteria > Actinomycetota > Actinomycetes > Mycobacteriales > Micromonosporaceae > Actinoplanes. The sequence goes on from DASWMR010000058.1 coordinate 410, forward strand.
ATCTTCATGGTCGCCATCGCGGTCTTCACGCTGGCGTCGGCGGGCTGCGCGGCCGCGGCCGATCTGCCGATGCTCGTCGGCACCCGGGTGCTGCAGGGGGTGGGCGGCGCCATGATGGTGCCGGTCGGGCGCCTCGTGGTGATCCGGACCACTGCCAAGACCGATCTGGTACGGGCCATCGCCTACCTCACCTGGCCTGCCCTGGTCGCGCCGCTGCTCGCTCCTGCGCTTGGTGGCGTGCTGAGCACGTACGCGTCCTGGCGCTGGATCTTTTTGATCAATGTGCCGCTGGGGCTGGCCGCGTTGCTGCTCGCCCGCCGCCTGGTGCCGGACGTGCGGGCGGAGCGGCCCACCCGGCTGGACTGGCGTGGCTTCCTGCTGGTGGCCGTCGGGATCGGTGTCCTGGTGGCCGGCCTGGAAGGCGTCGCCGTGCCGCACCCGGATCTACCGCTGGCGGCCGGCGCGCTGATCGTCGCCGGGGTGACCCTCGCCGGCGCCGTGGGCTACCTGCTGCGCGCCCGCCGCCCGCTGCTCGACCTGCGGATCGTGCGGGTCCGCACCTACCGGGTGACCGCGCTCGGCGGGTCGGTCTACCGGGCGGTGATCACCGCGATCCCGTTCCTGCTGCCGCTCTATTTCCAGCTGGACTTCGGCTGGACCGCGGCGCACGCCGGCCTGGTGGTCATCGCCTTGTTCGCCGGCAACATCGGGATCAAGCCGGCGACCACCCCGCTGATGCGCCGGTTCGGCATCCGGGCGGTGATGATCGGGGCGCTGGTGGGATCGGCCGGGTGCCTGGCCGGCATGGTGTTCCTGCAGCCGAACACGCCACTGCCGGTGCTCCTGGTGCTGCTCACGCTCAGCGGGGTGTTCCGGTCGGTGGGGTTCACCGCGTACAACACGGTGGCCTTCGCCGACATCCCGCCCGAGCGGATGACCAGCGCCAACACGCTGATGTCCACGGTGCAGGAGTTGGGCAGCGGGCTTGGCGTGGCGGCCGGTGCGCTGCTGGTGCGGCTGGGTGAGTCGCTGGCCGGCCGGGACGGCTCCTTCCGGCTGGCGTTCGCGGCCCTGGCCGTGCTGCTGGTCGCGCCGGCCGTCGAGGCGATCACCCTGCCCCGGACCGCGGGTGATGAGGTGGCCGGCCGCCAATGACTGCTCGTGGCTCACGGATCGGGCGTGCGGCCGATCTGGTCGGTATGAGCGTCGGCTACCTGGACCGGCCGTCCGAGGTGTTGACCGAGGCGTTCGAGCGCAGCACGGGGGACCAGCTCACCGAGCTGCTCAGCGACGGGCACTGGGCTGGGCAGCTCGACCACCTGACCGCGGCCGGCGAGGTGATCACCGTGCTCAGCCGGCAGGTGCTGCACCGGCCCAAGCACGGCCCGGACCAGATTCTGGAGATCAACACCGACGTGACCGCGGCCCGCGCCGCCGAGTGCGCGTGGGCCGAGAGCGGGCAGCAGTTCCGCGCCCAGTTCACCTACTCGGCGACCGGCCAGGTGGTGCATGCCCTGGGGGCAAGTTCGGCGCGGTCAATCCGGCGTACGCGGTAATGGTCGGCTCGACGGTCGAAGACCTCACCGGCACCGACTTCCGTGACCTGCTGCACCCGGAGGACGCCGCGGTGGCCGCCCGGGAGATCGCCGGGCTGTTCGCCGGGGAGGCGAACGCGTTCACCCGCGACGGCCGGTTGCGGCACGCCGACGGGCACTGGGTGGACGTCTCGGCGACCATCTCGATCGTCCGGGACACGGCCGGCCGGCCCGGCACCTGATCGGCATGGTCACCGACCTCCGACCGGCTCGCCGCCGAGCAGGCCCGCGACCACGTCGCCGCGGCGCTGGCCGACCGCAAACGACCAACTGGAGGCGGCGAACAAGCTCAAGCTCGACATCATCGGCATGCTCGGCCACGAGATCGGTAACCCGCTGTCGTCGATCCGCGGCTACACCGAGGTGCGCCACCGCCCTGACGATCACCGGCGACGGTACGCGGGTACGCGTCCGCGTCGAGGATCGCGGCCCCGGCGTACCCGAGGAGTTCCGCCACCGCCTCTTCGAACGGCTGGCCCGAGCCGACCGCGACGCCGCCAACGTGCGAGGCACCGGCCTGGGCCTCTACATCGTGCGCGGTCTGGCGCGAGCCAACCACGGCGACATAGCCCACGAGCCCAACCCCGGCGGAGGCTCAGTCTTCATCCTCGACCTGGAGCGAGCTTCGGCGCAGCCTCCCGCGCAGACCTAATTCGGCGGCTTTCCGCGGCCGCCAATAGCTGCGTGACGGTGCAAGGCCGACGATGACTTCCCCGGGGCGACGATCGGCCCAGGTTAGGGTCTGGTGTGGCCGTTGAGTTGAGTTCGCAACGAGATTTGTTCGAGGTGCCGGCCGAGGTCGCGTACTTCAACGCGGCCAGCCTGTCGCCGGTGCTGCGTTCGGTCCGCGCGGCCGGCGAGTCGGCACTGCGCCGGCGGGCCCGCCCGTGGGAGATCGGCGAGGCTGACTGGTTCGACGACGTCGAGCGGCTGCGGACGCTGGCGGGGCGACTTGTCGGCGGCGACGCCGAGGGGATCGCGCTGGTGCCGGCGACCAGCTACGGTTTCGCGATCGCCGCGGCCAACCTCCCCCTCACAGCCGGGCAGCAGATCCTGGTCCTCGCCGAGGAGTACCCCTCCGGCGTCTACACCTGGCGGCGGGTCGCCGAGCACAGCGACGCGGAGATCCGGACGGTGACCCGGGCCGCCGGGCAGACCTGGACCGACGCGGTGCTCGCCGCAATCGACGAGCGAGTGGGCATCGTGTCGGTACCCAACGTGCACTGGACCGACGGCGCGCTGCTCGACCTCGAACAGGTCGCGGTACGCACCCGTGCGGCCGGCGCCCGGCTGGTCATCGACGCAAGTCAGTCCCTCGGCGTGATGCCGCTGGACGTCGCCGCACTGCGCCCCGACTTCGTCGTCGCGGTCGGATACAAATGGCTGTTGGGCCCGTTCGGGCGCGGTTACCTCTGGGCCGCCGAGGAGCACCGCGGGGGCCGGCCGTTGGAGGAGAACTGGATCCTGCGTGCCGGCTCGGAAGACTTCGCCGGCCTGGTGGACTACCGCGACGAGTACCTGCCCGGCGCGCGGCGATACGACCAGGGCGCGCGGACGCTGTTCGAGCTGACCCCGATGGCCATCGCAGCACTGGAACAGGTTCTCACCTGGGGTCCATCGCGCATCGCCGCCTCCCTCGCCGCGATCACCGCGGAGATCGCCACGCGGATCACGGCCGCGGGAATCGGCGTCACCCTCACCGAGCCACGCGGCCCGCACCTGCTCGGCGTCCGCGTCCCCGCCGATACGACCGACCGGGTGGCCGCCGCACTCAAGGCCGAAAACTGTTTCGTGGCACGCCGCGGCGACGCAATCCGCATATCCCCACACCTGCACATCACCCAGGCCGACGTCGACCGCCTCGTGGAGACGTTCGTCGCAAGCGTCTGAAGCGCATCGATGTCCCGGACAACCGCAGCGGTGACGCCACTTGCGATCTTGGAGTATTCGCCCTGTCGGATTGCAATCCGATGCCGAGCTTTCGATGAAAACACCAGCCCGGCAGACCCTGAGAAGGCAAGCTCGGACGAGCCGTCGGCCGGCATGAGGCCCGGTTCCGGCCGGATGGGGAGTCGTCGACTTCTGATGTCCGTAGCCGTTGCCCTCACCGCCATCGGCAGTGTCACGGCGGTGCACGCCGCGTCGGCCGCGGTCAGCGAACCAGCCCTTGAAACGCCCCAACCCACGGCGTCGAGCTTCGATCCGGAGGAGGAGGCTGCTCTCTGGCACCGCCAGGACCTTCTCAGCGATCTGAGGTACTGGATCGAAACCCGGCCCGGCATCAAGACCAGCGGCTACGTGACCAACGCACACCCAGGATGGGCAGGTGCTGCGCATGGGCTGCGGGCCCGGAGGACTGGCCGCCGCGTGCGCCGTTCACGCGATCAGCGCCCGCCTGGCCGGACGCACCCCCGTCCCGCTACGCGTCAAGGACGACGCACTGTGCATCAGCCTCGGCAGGCGAGACGGCATCCTCCAACCCACCGACCTCGACGGCAACCGCGCGGAAAGGTTCGCACCGGTCTCCCGGTGGCAATGCTCAATTTTGTCAAAGGCGAGCTTCTGTTCGCCGAGAAAAATCTTGACGGTTCCACACTCAAGAATTTCGCCGGTCGTTACCGCTTGTTTCGTTCCGTCTGCGTGAACCGCGAATCCCCCGTAGCGATAAGAACGATCACCGTTGTTCTGGAGAACTATGAACAAAAGCAGCGTGCCCGAATCCGGCGCGAGCTTCTCGACGCCCTCACCTACAACTTTGACTAGCTTGGGGCCGCACTCCTCGTGGCGTCGACCACCCTCAATCTGCGACCTCCTCGCCGCGTCGGCCGCAACCTTGGCGCTCTCTCTCGCAAGACAAGAAACAACGAATGCGAGGAGTGCCACCAAGAATGTGCCGATGGCGACACTTACGTTAACCCAGGTCGGCATGACGCCAAGGATACCAACAGCCGCAAAACGCTTGCCAGAACCGTAGGATCGGCCGCAGTGTGCGCTAATCGACATGATCGCATGCACTGTTCTCGGCAACGGTCAGGGTTGTCGTTGAGAAGTAGGTCGGCGCGAAGGCTCG
>DASWMR010000059.1:0-7165 GCA_036399635.1 Actinoplanes sp.
CCGCCTGGACATGCCGGTCGAGGACCTGCAGCGCCTCCACGCGTCGCTGACCCAGGTGATCGCCGCAGCCCAGCCAGCCTCGACCCAGCCAGCCTCGACCCAGCCAGCCTCGACCCAGCCAGCCTCGACCCAGCCAGCCTCGAGCTAGCCAGCCCCGACCCCGCCAGCCTCGAGCTAGCCAGCCTCGGGTCAGCCGGTCTCAGCGGCCGCTTCGGAGGGGGCGGGCGGCGCCTGCAGGTAGCGCCCGCTCAGCCGCCGGTATGGCGGGCTGCGGAGGGCGGCTCCGGTGGCAACCAGGCCGACCACGCCGGTCAGCACGAAGACCAGGGCGATCCCTCGCTCCGCGCCGGTGCCGAACCAGCCGCCGATCGCCCGGGCGCCGAGGCCGTCGGTCATGAACGGGATCATCACGAACTGGGCGATCGGCGCGATCAGGAACGCGGTCAGCGGCGCGGCGGCCTGCTCGACGCTCTGCGCGAAGCCGAACACCCGACCCTGCCGCTCGTAGGGGACGACCCGCTGCAGGATCGTCTGCTCGGCCGCCTCCGCGTACGGCGAGAGCACCATGTACGCGTACAGGCCCACGGTGAGCAGGATCAGCGAGGAGCGCAGCGGGAACAGCAGCGTGACCGTCCACAGCACGAGGTTGACGATCAACAGCAGCCGGACCGGGTTGCGGCTGAGCCCGGTGCGGGCCACCAGCAGACCGCCGACGATGAAACCCGTGCTCAGCAGGCCCCAGAGCAGACCCCAGGCCTGCACCGACATCAACGACAGGCCGTACGCGTCGAGCAACGCCATGAAGACGCCGCCCAGCAGGTTGTTGAACGCCGAGAAGATGATCAGCGCCAGCAGGCCGGGCACCGCGCGCACCACCCTGATCGTGCCGCGCAGGTCCACGGTGCGGTTTGGCGCGTCCTCGCCCGCGGCCGGCCGCCCCTCGTCGACCCGGACCCCGGCGAGGTGCAGCAGCGCGAGCGCGAGCACGGCGATCGCCGGCACCAGCACCCACACCATGCCGCCGAACGCGATCAGCATTCCGCTGAGCACCGAGGTCACCAGGAACGAGACGCCGGTGGTCGTGCCGACCAGCCCGTTCGCCCGGTCCCGGGTGTCCTCCGGGATCAGCAGAGTCACCAGCGTGGGCAGGGCGATGGTCCGGATGTTGCCGGCGATCACGCCGAACATCAACAACACGATGAAGACCCACAGCCGTACGCTCGTGGGATCGGTGAACGCGGTTCGCGGGGTGGTCTGGTAGTGGATCAGCGCAGCCGCGTACAGCGCGACCGAGACCGCCGCGGAGGCCTGCATCATCGTCTTCTTGGCGTGATGGTCGACCAGGCTGCCGAACCAGATGCCGGTCAGTGAGGTCATCACCAGGAAGATCCCGGAGACCACGCCGGTGGCGAACACCGAACGGGTCTCCAGGTAGACCGAGAAGGTGATCGCGAACCAGACGGTGTAGTTGACGACCGACACCAGCAGCGTGTTGATCAGGATCTGGTAGAAGGTCGTCCGACTTCGGCGGATCACGCTCATGGCCACCACCGTAGAGCCTGGGCCGGCACCGCTCCCGACCTCGGCCTACGTATTGACACCTGTCACTGCTGACCGGAGACTGGGAGCGCTCCCATAGACGGTGCCTGCATGCCGGCGGGGAGCTCCGCGCCCACCGGCACGGTCTGCACGACGGCTGATCGGGTTGCCCGCCCGGCGCGCTGAGGGGGTTCAGCGCGCCGGGCACTCCCGGGGTCAAGCCCGGCAGTGCCCTCGCGAAACCGCTGCTCAGTCCTCCCGGCCGCGGCTCAGCCGCTCGCGGAGCTGGGCCAGCGCCTCGTCGACCGACTGCGGGCTGTCCGGTTCCAGCTCGGCGGCCGGTTCCGCGGTCGCCACCGGAGTGGGCTCCGGCCGGCTGACCGGGGCCGCGTCCACGCCCGGCCCGATGCCGTCGCGCACCTGGCGGCCGTGCAGCTGCCACACCTCGTACGCTCGGGCGTAATCCGCCTCCCAGGCGTCGCGCTGCGCCTCGAAGCCGGGCAGCCAGTCGCCGGTCGTAGCGTCGAAGCCCTCCGGGTAGATGTAGGCACCGGCGGCGTCGTAGGTCGCCGCCATGCCATAGCGGGCCGGGTCGAACTGGGACTCGTCCTCGGCGTACTCGTCGTCGGCCTGCCGCAGCGACAGCCGGATCCGGCGACGCTCCACGTCCAGGTCGACGATCTTGACGACCACCTCGGTGCCCGGCCGAATCACGTCCTCCGGCCGCTCGATGCGCTCCTCGGTCAGCTCGGAGATGTGCACCAGACCCTCGACGCCGTCCTCCAACCGGACGAACGCTCCGAACGGGACCAGCTTGGTGACCCGGCCGGGCACCAGCTGGCCGATCGAGCGGACCCGGGCGAACGCGTGCCACGGGTCCTCCTGCGTCGCCCGCATGGACAGCGACACCCGGCCGCGCTCCTGGTCGACCTCGAGCACCTCGACCAGCACCTCCTGGCCGAGCGAGACCACCTCGGAGGGATGGTCGACGTGCTTCCAGGAGAGCTGGGAGACGTGCACCAGGCCGTCCACCCCGCCCAGGTCGACGAAGACCCCGAACGCGGCGATCGACGAGACGATGCCCTTGCGCACCTGCTTAGGGCTCAGCGTGCCGAGCAGCTCGGAGCGCGTGGCCGGCCGGTTGTTCTCCAGCCAGGCGCGGCGGGACAGGACCACGTTGCCGCGGTTCCGGTCCATCTCGATGATCTTCGCGTCGAGTTCCCGGCCCAGGTAGGGGCGCAGGTCGCGAACCCGGCGCATCTCCACCTGGGAGGCCGGCACGAAGCCGCGGACGCCGATGTCGAGGATGAGGCCACCCTTGACGATCTCGACGACCGGGCCGCGGACCGACCCGTCGTCCTTCCGGATCCGCTCGAGCGCGCTCCACGCGTCGTCGGCGGGATCCGACGCGGAGTCGGACTCCGCCAGTGCGGACTGGGCGACAGCCGGCTCCGCGTTCACAGACTCAGCGTTCACAGACTCAGCGTTCACAGACTCAGAATCCGCCGGCTCGGCACTGGCCGGCGGGGCAATCACCGGCTCGGGACTGGCGGGCTCGCCGGCCTCGGGCACGGTCAACTCAGGAGTGGCCGGCTCGGAAGCGGGCTGCTCGGCGGTAGCCGGCGCGGAAGCAGCCGGCTCTTCAATGGCGCCCGGGGGGACCTTGCCCTCGGGACCGACGTCGTCGACGGTCACCGGCACCGGCCCATCGGGCACCGCATATCAAGCATCATCTCGAAACCCCGTTGCACATTTGTGGGACCGCACGGCGAATCAATTATCGCCCATCAATCGAGCGGACGGTCGGCGGATCGCCGGAAATCGAAGAAGGCATGACACTCGTCCGATCGGCTGCGGTGGTTCGGGGCTGCGCGGGAATCCATATGCTACTCGTGGTGACCATGGTGGAACAGTACGAAACACCGACAGTCTCGGCGCCTTCAGGGTGTAGTAACTATCAGTAACGGTCTGAACACGTACAGCACTTCCGAGTCCTAGACTCCGAGTACTACGCACGTGCGCACTTGAAGCATCCGGGAAACGGACAACAATCACCTCATGACGTACGGGAAGAAAGACCTGCCTTACCCCTACAGCCAGGACTTTTCCGGCATCGTCACCCGGGTGAAGGGCGTCCGGGAGGCGACCCGGGCCGCTCTGGTGAACTCGCTCAAAGTGGCTTCCTACCTCAAAGCGGGCGCCACCCTTGTCGAGCGCAATCTCGGCGCCCCGGCCGCCACGCCCGGTGTCGACGGTTGCAAAGCGTACTGGTCGGGCCTGCACTTCCTCTCCGAGCGTGCCCTCTCCCGCGAGGTGGCGGCCCTCGAGCCGCCGTTCCTGCGCCAGAAGGGCGCCGGGCCGTACCGGTCGACGTGGGCCAGCCACGACGACTACCTCAACGACCTGCTGTCGTTCCTCTTCCACGCGATGAACTACGACCCGCAGTACGGCGGCGATGTGGGCACCCGCGGCGACTGGCTGGACGACGACCTGGGCTTCGCCGACGCGGTCGAGCAGGCCGCCTACAACGAGCTGCTGGCGATCTGCCGAATGCCGCTCTTCCGGCTCCAGTTGGTCGTGGTGGCCACCGCGGACCGCAACGACGGCATCCACGACTCGATCGCCAACAACTACGCCGGGGCGCTCGAACCCTGGAAGAAGGTCTACCAGGAGACGATCGCGGCACGCGGCTTCCGGTTGCGCAAGGGCATCACGATTGAACAGTTCACCAACATCCTGGCCGCCCTCGCCGAGGGCTTCGCCATCAGGCACCTCGGCGATCCCGGTGCTTCAGTGGTCGGCGACGGGCCGGCGGACAACCTGGTCGGCATGGCCATCCTCGGCATGATGAACAGCTACCTCGAGCGCGACGACGGCCCGGTCGGCCGCTCGCTACGCGAGGAGTTCGAGAGCAAGGCCGGCGACGAGACCCGGTCTTCACCGGCCGGGCAGCAAAAGACCGGGCACCAACAGACCGGGCACCAACAGACCGGGCACCAGAAGATCGGGCACCACGAGACCGAGGGCGGGATCCGATGACGAGCGCGACCGAACCGGCCGTGAAACCGCCGTCCTGGTGGGACCGGCAGGGCGACCTGATCATGCGCCGCCCGTTCAACGAGTGGACCTTCACCCACATGAGCTGGCTGATGCCGACCGAGCCGGTCACCCGGGGCGGCACCCACCGCCCGCTGCCCGCCGACCCGCGCCCGCTCGATCTGACCTATCGCTTCGCCGGCCGCGACCTCAGCCTCGACGACCTGCACCGGCGCACGTTCACCACGGCGTTCCTCGTGCTGCACGGCGGTGCGATCGTGCACGAGTACTACCCCGGCGCGTTCGCCGGCCCGCGCACGCGGATGCAGCTGTTCTCGGTGTCCAAATCGGTCACCTCGATCCTGGTGGGCATCGCGCTCGCCGACGGCCTGCTCGGCAGCGTCAAGGACCGGGTCGCCGACTACCGCGCCGACTTCGCCGGCACGGCCTATGAGGGCACCACCCTCACCGAGCTGCTCACCATGACCAGCGGGGTCGGCGGCCTCGAGGCGTGGGACGTGCCGAACAGCGGCATCAAACGCTTCGAGCAGGCCGTGATGGGCGGCGGCGACGTGGCCGAGGTGATCCGGGCGACGCCGCGCGTCGCCGCGGCCGGTGCGCGGTTCAACTACTCGACCTTCGACACCCAGGTCCTCGGGTGGGTGCTCGAGGCGGCGACTGGCCGGTCGCTGGCCCGGTACGCGTCGGAGCGCCTGTGGCGTCACCTGGGCGCCGACCGGGACGCCTTCTACTGGCTGACCCGGGCCCGGCCGCGCACCGCGATCAGTGGCGGCTCCTTCAACGCGACAGCGCGCGACGTCGCCCGGCTCGGCCTGCTGATGGCGAACGACGGCGTCGCCGGCGACCGGCAGATCGTGCCGGCCGAGTGGGTGCGGCGCAGCCGCGGGACCGATCTCCCCCAGCTCGGGGTGGGGGCGCTCGGCCCGAGCGGGTACGACCACTACGGGTACGCCAACCAGTGGTGGACGCTAGGCCAAACCTGCTTCGACGCGTTCGCCGCGTTGGGTGTGCACGGCCAATATCTGTTCATCGACCCGGGCGCCGACGTGGTGATCGTCAAGTGCAGCGCATGGCCGACCCAAGACGACGCGCTGCGCGACGAAGAGACGATCGTCGCCCTGCGCCGGATCGCCGACCACTTCGCGACCGGCAGGTAAGCAGCGGCGGGTGGTTCCCCCTGTGTTGGCTGACAGGGGAGACACACCCACGGGCCGGTCAGCCGCAGGTGGCCGGCCGCGTTGCGGCCGCCGTCGTCGAGATCGTCGTCGTCGCCGAACATCGCACGTTTCGGGGCGCCGGGTGCAGCGGGTAATAACCATCGAGGATTTGGCTCTTACGACGGGCGGAATTCGGCCGAACGACCGTGCCGAGGTGCAGATCAGACAAGCACACTGACACGGTGACCAACCAGACATCAGGCAATTCGGGCCCTTACCGCCCCCTCTCGCGCCGCGCGGGCTTCTGGTCGCGGACGTCGCCGACCCAGCGGGTCGGCCTCATCGCGGCGGCCCTGCTGCTCCCCTGTTGCGGCGGGACGGCGTTGACCGGATTTCTCGCCGACGACCCGAAGCCGATCACCACGGCCGACCCGGTGGCCGAGCGGCTCGCCAGCGAGCGCATCGGCACGCGGACCACGGCCGGCACCCGGGCGGCCGTCCCGATCGAGCCGGCCTCGAACGGATCCGCCTCGAACGGATCGGCCTCGAACGGGTCGGCTCTCAACGGGCCGATTGAGGCCACGTCAGTTCCCACGTCCGCGGCCACGAAGCGGCCCGTCCAGACGACGCGGGTCGTCACCGAGCGCGAGGCCATCCCGTTCCCGACCCGCCGGATCGAGGACGACACCCTGGCAAAGGGCAAGACCCGGGTACGCACACCGGGCGTCGCCGGGGTCCGGACGCTGACCTACCGGGTGACCGTGGCCGGCGGCCGGGAGACCGGGCGCAAGCTGATCGCCACCGCCGTCACGAAGCGACCGGTGACGAAGGTCGTGCTGGTGGGCACCAAGACCGGGGCCGCCGCCGGCAACTGCGATCCGAACTACACGCCCTGCGTGCCGGTCGCCGACGACGTCGACTGTGCGGGCGGGAGCGGCAACGGGCCCGAATACGTGACCGGGCCCATCCGGGTGATCGGCTCCGACCCGTACGACCTGGATCGCGACGGCGATGGCATCGCCTGCGACTGACGCGTCAGCGGAGGCCGCTTCCTGAAAACTTGCGCTAGTCCCGCACCCGCGCGGCAACGGCAGGGCCGCGACGTGGGGCTTCACTGGCGCGTTCGTCGGGCTCTGGGTGCAGGACCTGGGCGCCGAGGGCGGCTACACCGACTTCGACCGGGCCATCTACCGGGCCGAGCGACGCACGCCGGCGGGCGCCGGGGCGCGTGCCGCTATGCGGTGGCACCGCGCTGGAGTGACGCGAACCGGCGGGCGCCGGGGTGGGTGAACGCGAACCGGTGGGCGTCGGGTGGGTGCCGCTACGCGGTGGGTGCCGCTACGCGGTGGGCGTCGGGTGGGTGCCGCTACGCGGTGGGTGCCGCTACGCGGTGGGCGTCGGGTGGGTGCCGC
>DASWMR010000060.1:0-3266 GCA_036399635.1 Actinoplanes sp.
GGACCACCCGGGCGTAGTTCGGCAGGGTCGCGATGCCGATCGCCACGATCAGGCCCACCGTGCCCGGCCCGACCACCGCCACGAACAGCAGCGCGAGCAGGATCAGCGGGAACGCCGACAGCGCGTCGAAGGAGCGGCTCAGCGCCTCGTCGGCGTACCGGTGCGCGAGACCGGCGAGCATCCCGAGCAGCACCCCGGCGGCGACCGCGAGCGTGGTGGCCGCGACGCCGATGGTGAGCGAGTGGCGGGCGCCGTGCACCACCCGGTCGAACACGTCGCGGCCCAGCTGGTCGGTGCCGAACCAGTGGCCGGTGCCGGGTGCCTCGAGCACGTGCAGCGGGTCGGCGGCGAGCGGGTCACCGGCCAGCAGGCCGGGGACGGCCGCGGCAGCCAGGGCGAGCACCAGGAAACCGGCGGCGGCGACCACCCCGGCGTTGCGCGGCCGGCGCATCCGCAGGCTCAACGTCCGTTCGAGCGCGAGGGTCATGAGCTCCTCCGCAACCGGGGGTCGATGATCAGATAGGTCAGGTCGGCGGCGGTGTTGAGCAGGACGTAGACGAACGCGGAGAACACCACCACGGCCAGCACTACCGGCATGTCCTCGCTGCCGACCGCCTGCAGGGTGACCTGGCCGAGGCCGGGCCGGCCGAACACGGTCTCGATGATCACCGCGCCGCCGAGCAGAATGCCCACCAGCCAGCCGAGCATGGTCACGACCGGCAGCAGGGCGTGCCGCAGCGCGTGCCGCACCAGCACCGGCCGCTCCCCCAGCCCACGGGCGCGCGCGGTGACCACGAAGGGTTCGTCCAGGGCGCGGTCGATCCCGTCCCGCAACACCTGGGTGAGCACTCCGGCGACCGGTAGGGCCAGGGTGACGGCGGGCAGCACCAGGGCGGCCAGGCCCCGGTCGCCGGAGACCGGGAACAGGCCGAGCCGGAACGAGAAGACGCTCAGCAGCACGATGCCGATCAGGAACGGCGGAGTCGACACCAGCGCCAGCTCCACGGTGGAGCTGACCCGACGTGCCCACGGCCGGCGGGTGGTCACCGCCAGCACGACGGCCAGGACCACGCCGGTCACCGCCGCGGCGAGGGCCAGTGTCAGGGTGGGCCGGATCTGGTCGCCGAGCACCTCGCGGACCGGGCGCTGCAGCAGGTAGGAGCGGCCGAGATCGCCGTGCGCGGCACGCCACAGATAGTCGAGATACTGCACCAGGGCCGGTCGGTCGAGGTGCCACTCGCGGATGATCTCCGAGCGGATCAGCGGGGTGTCGGCACCGTCGCCGATGATACTGTCGACCGTGTCGCCGGGGGCGGCGAGCAGGGCCAGGTACGCCGCGGTGGCGGCGGCCCACAGGACCACGGCGCCGGTGCCGAGCCGGCGGAGCACGATCACTCGTGCAGCCAGATGTTGTAGGCGGTGCCGGGAACGCCGGCGGTCGGTTCGAAGCCGAGCCCGCCGACGGTTTTCGCGGCCGCGATCTGGTCGGCCGGGCCGTACAGCGGGTTGACGAGCGCCTGCTCCGCGACGACCTTCTGCTGCACTTCGTGATAGGTGGCGGTGCGGGCGGCCGGGTCCGAGGTGGCCTGCGCCTTGTCCAGCAGGGCGTCGAGCGCCGGGTCCTTGGTCCGGGTGCGGTTGATCGCCCCGTTCGAATGCAGCAGCAGGTTCAGAGCTGCGCCGGCGTCGGTGTCGGCGCGAGAGTTGTCGAAGACCTCGTACTGGTTGTCGGCTATGGCCTTGGTGGCGGTGCCCTGGTCGACCACGGCGACCCGCAGGTCGATGCCGGCGCTCTGCTTGACAGCCGCCTGCACGGCCTGGGCGAGGATGTCGCGGCGGTCGCGGACGAACGGCGCCGACTGCACCAGCCGGGCGGTCAGGCGCTTGCCGTCCTTCGTACGGAATCCGTCGCTGTCCCGGGTGGCCCAGCCGGCGGCGTCCAACTCGGCGTTGGCGCGCGCGGCGTTGTTGCCGTACGACCCTTCCAGGGTCTTGTCGTAGAACGGGCTGGTCGGACCGACCACACTCCACGCCCGGGTCGCGGTGCCCCGGTAGACCGCCTTCAGCACCGTCTGGACGTCGAGCGCGTCGCGGAATGCCCGGCGGACGCGAACGTCGTCGAACGGCGCGTGCGAGGCGTTGAAGTAGTACGAGTACGCCGATCCGGAGTTCAGTCCCTTGGTCAGGGTCAGGCCCGGGTTGGCGGTGATCTGCGCCTGGTCGGTGGCCGGCACACCCTCGATGACCTGCACCTGCCCGGAGGTCAGCGCACCGACCCGGACCGAGGACTCCTTGAGGAACCGGTAGGTGATCTCGTCGAGGTAGGCCGGGCCGGTGTGCCCGGCGTTCGCGGGCGCCCACCGGTAGGCCGGGTTGCGCTTGTAGTGCAGCTCCTGACCTGGGGTGTACCGGTCGAGGATGAACGGCCCGGTGCCGGCCAGGTCCGTACCGCCCGCCTTCAGATTCTTCGCCGCCTTCAGCGAGGCGGGCGACACGATCGCGCTCTGCGGCGAGGAGAGGAAGTCGAGCAGCAGCACGTCCGGGCGGGTCAGGTTGTACCGCACGGTGGCCGGGTCGACCACGTCGACGCTGCGCAGGTTCTTCAGCTGCACGCCGACCAGCTGGGGGTTGTAGCCCGCCGAGCGCAGCAGGTCGACGTTGGCCTTGACCGCGGCGGCGTCGAGTTGGGTGCCGTCGCTGAAGGTGACGTCGGTGCGCAGTTTCACGGTGTAGGCCAGGCCCTCCGGCGAGACCTCGTAGCCGGTGGCCAGCCAGGGCAGATAGCCGCCCTTGTCGTCATGGGTGAGCAGCGCCTCGAAGCTGTTCCAGACCAGCAGGCGGGCCTTCGCCTGGGCGTACAGGTGCGGGTTCAGCGTGATCGGCTCGGTCTCAATCGCCCAGGTCAGCGAGCCACCGGAGACCGGTTCGCCGGCGTCCGCGGTGGTGCCGCCGCCACTAGACGAGCAACCCGCGACCAGCGCGAGGGCAACGGCCGCAACCAGCCGAAAACGGTGCCGCATCCAGACCTCCCAATAGTTGACTCCCTTTTTCCTATAGCTTAAATAGGATATAAGCAAGAGGTCATCCCCTACATCACAGATAGAGCTGATGCATGAGAGCCGCGCGGCCCACCGTCACCCTCGCCCTCTGCCTGGCCGCCGCGTTCACCACGCTGCTCGACCAGTCCAGCCTGAACACCGCGGTGCCGGCCCTGCGTGCCTCGCTGGGCGCCGGCAGCGGGACCGTTCAGTGGATCATCGCGGGCT
>DASWMR010000061.1:0-1966 GCA_036399635.1 Actinoplanes sp.
CACAGGCCGGCCAGCGCCAGCGTCTGGACCACGATGAGCCCGCTCATGGTCAGCCAGCCGTTGCGGCTGACCAGATAGCTGACGATGATCACGCCGATCAGCCCGGTCAGGCCGCGGACGAACAGCACCGGGCCGACGGCCGATTCGCTGAAGCCGCTGACATCGGTGAGGAAAGGGCTGATGTAGGTGAACGATGCGAATGCGCCCGTCACCGCGAGTGCCGTGTAGGCCACGAGGGCCCAGTACCGGCCCGCGTCAGGCGCCCAGCCGCGGTCGGTGTCGCTCTGGCCGGCCGGTGTGTTCGGCATCAGGACCGCGATGGTGATCAAGATGCCCAGACCTATGCCGCTGAGCGCGACGAAGGCGACCCGCCAGTTGGTCAGCTGGCCCAGCCAGGTGCCGGCCGGAACGCCGGCGAGCGCGGCTATCGAACTGCCGGCGAAGAGAATCGAGATGGCCCGGGCCCGCCTTTCGGGACGGAACAGCGCCGCTGTGGCCGGCGTGATCACCGCCCAGAACAGCGCCTGGCTCAGCGCGACCACCATCCGGGCGATCATCAGGGTCGGGTAGTCCTGCGCCAGAGCGGAAACCGCGACACCGACGACGAACACTCCCAGCAGCACCATCAGCACACGACGACGCGGGAACCGCTGGGCGAGTCTGGTGAGCGGGATGGACGAGACCACCACCACCAGGCCGTACGCGGTGACCAACAGGCCGACGGCGGACACGGTGCTGTCCAGATCCTTGGCGATCTCGGGGAGCAGACCGATCGGCAGTGTCTCCGTCGTCACGTAGGCAAATGTGGACAGTGACAGCGCGACCAGCGTGATTACCGCCGAAGCGCTGCCTAGCCGCTCCTTCATGCTTCCTCCTGAGCCGGTTTCACCGGAGGTGCGATGCCCTCGTCGAGCCCACCTCACATCGTGATGTCCGGTGCGGAACCGCGATGATCGGCGTCAGCACCCAGCCCGAGCGTTCAACGGCTTCGAGCCGCCGCGATCCGCGCAGAATCCTCGACTTCCGCTACGACGCCAGCGGGATGACTGGTTCTTCTAAGAGCGGCCACATCGCTCCTCCTGGTGCTACCGGCTAAAGTAGCTTTACTGGTAGCATACTCCAGTGCTGCCAGCAAAGCAGCTTTCGATGGTAGGCAATGCGATGAACGATGCGACCACGACCGGCGGCGTGGCGGAACTCGTCCGGAACGGCGGGATGCTGTGTCTGGATTACATCAACACGGTGGAGCCCCGGACTGGTCCGGTGGCCC
Source organism: Actinoplanes sp. (assembly GCA_036399635.1). Lineage (GTDB taxonomy): Bacteria > Actinomycetota > Actinomycetes > Mycobacteriales > Micromonosporaceae > Actinoplanes. Next base: position 1,271 of record DASWMR010000061.1, read on the forward strand.
GCGAGTGGCTGACCGGATACCCAGACCTGGTGGCGTGGTCCAGGCACGGCGGCCACTTCGGTGAAGCGGCGGCGGGCACGCTGCTGCGCGCGGCGGCGAGCCGGCCGGAGGCGGCCGAGGTCGCCTTCCAGACCGCCATCGACCTGCGCGAGGGGTTGTTCCGGCTGTTCGCGGCGATCGCCGGTAACACCGCGCCGACCGACACGGACCTCGAGGTGCTGCGTCGCGCCTTCGCGGCCGCGACACAACACGGCCGGCTGGCCCCCTATGCCCGCGGATTCGCCTGGAACTGGGACGCGGTCTCGGCCGGAGCATCCGGCGGGGCGTCCGCAGACTCGCTCGACCGACCCTGGTGGCCGGTCGCCGCCTCGGCGGTGGAACTGCTCACCCAGGGGCCTCTCGACCGGATCAAGCAATGTCCCACGGACGAAGGCTGCTCCTGGCTTTTCCTCGATGCCACCAAGAACCGTAGCCGCCGGTGGTGCAGCATGGGCGACTGCGGCAGCGAGATCAAGGCACGCCGACAGACCGACCGCCGGCGCGCCGCCCGCCGACGCGCCCGCGCCGTCTGACACGAGACCCACTCACGGCTCGAGCGATGCGACGCCGTCCCTCAGGGCTGAACGACCGGCGCCGGGCCACGTCGCGGCCGGACGGCCGGGCCCGGCACCCTGGCCTCGCCCCTCTCCGCGTGTT
>DASWMR010000062.1:0-7092 GCA_036399635.1 Actinoplanes sp.
GCTGGCCGCCGGCGGTCACCTGACCACCTTCGGGTACACCTGGGCGCACCCGGAAGACGGACCCCAGGACGGTCTGCTCGTCATCAGCTCAGCCGGCGAAGAAATCGGCGCGGACGGCTCGCTGGCCGCCGTCTGGGGCGACTCCTGGCATCAGAAGCCGGCGACGATGTCGCTGCCCGGCGGGCCGGGAGCGGGCGGGACCTACGAGTTCACCGGCGACTACGGCGGCGGTTGGCGCTGGCGGATCGTCTTCGACGGTACCGACACCGCGAACCTGCGGATGCGGATGGACAACGTGATCCCCGCCGACCAGGCCACCGCCGAGATCGTTGCCGGGCCGTACCCGGTGATGTTCATGGACTTGCGCCGTGCCTGACAGGGCGCTCAGGGGTGTTTCGGGAGGCGGACGGTGACGGTCGTGCCGTTGCCCTCGTCCGAGGCCAGCGTGATCGTGCCGTGGTGCCGTTCCACCACCACCCGGCTCAGCGCCAGGCCGAGGCCGGAGCCCGGAATGCCGGTGTGCCGTGCGTTGCCGCCGCGGTAGAGCCGGCGGAACAACCGCACCTGCTCGGCGCCGGAGACGCCCACCCCCGTGTCGGCGACGATCAGCTCGGCAGCCTCGCCGTCGTCGGTCAGCGTCACGGTGACCCGCGAGTCCGGATGGCTGAACTTGACCGCGTTGGCCAGCAGCGCGTCCACCACCTGGCGCAACCGCTCCTGGTCGCCGGGCACCTCGAGCCGGTCCGGCAGCACGCCGTGCACGGTGATCTGCCGCTCCCCCGCGGACGAGGCAATCGCCTCGATCGCCGCCGCCACCAGCGCCGCCATGTCGACCATGCTGATCGTCAGCGTGGCCTGGCCGGACTCCAGCCCGGCCAGATCGAGCAGGCGCTCGACCAGGTTGCGCAGCCGCAGGTTGTTGCGCTGCACCACTTCGAGCAGCTCGCGCACCTCACCGATCGGGGTGGCGTCGTCGGACTCGGCGATCAGGTCGACGTACGACCCGATCGAGGTCAGCGGGGTGCGCAGTTCGTGCCCAACCAGGGCGATGTACTCGTCGGTCGCGGCCGCCAGGTGCAGCGCCAGCACCTCGGCGCGGCGGTGCTCGAGGAATGCACCGATCAGCCCGGCGAGGCCGGTGATCAGCAGGCCGAGCGCGGGGTTGGGGTCCAGCCGGGCGTACGAGAAGAAGGTGAGCACGCCGATCACCCGGTCGCCGCTGCGGACCGGGAGCGCCCCCGCGGACGCGTATTCCAGGTCGGCCACCACCGGCGAGAGCAGGGGCGAGTCCGCTGAGTGCACGTCCGGCACCCACATCAGCTCGCCGCGCTCCCAGCACTTCCCGGCCAGGCCGTGGCCGCGGGCCAGGCTGGCCGGCATCGGGAGCGGCCGCTCCCCGGGCGCGGTGTGGATGCCGGCCGGGCGGAGCAGGTCGGTGACCTCGTCGACCAGCCAGAGCCGCAGGTGCGGCCAGCCGAGGCCGAGCCCGATCGCGGCCAGGATCCGGTCGCCGAGGTCGGCGTCGTCCGAGTGGTCGGCGAGCACCTTGAACACCGCGGCCTTGCAGGCCTGATACTGCCGGCCGCGGTGCTCGGCGGTCACCTCGCGGATCACCGCGAGCGCGCCGGCCAGCGCGCCGCCTTTGGTGCGGACCGGCCGGGCGTGCATCGCATACCAGTGCGGGCGGCCGTCGGGGGCGTGCGCTAGCAGGTCGGAGTGGTGCACCTGCTCGCCGGCGAGCGCCCGGGACAGGGCCAGCTCCTCGGCCTGCAGCGGGGTGCCGTCGGGGTGTAGCAGCGGCAGCCGCTTCGCCAGCTCCTCCAGGGTGAGGTTCGCCGCGGCGCCGGTGAAGAACTCGCTCAGCGCCCGGTTCACCACCATCAGCCGGCCGGTCGCGTCACAGGCCATCACGCCGCTGTCCAGGCTGTCCAGCAGCGCCTCGACGAATGCCGTGTCGCCCGGCACGAGTTCGGTCGGCCGGGCCGCCTCGATCGCCACCAGCCGGGCGCGCAGGGCGTCGGTCAGGTCGGGGATCCCGAACGGCTTGCCGATCACGGCCAGCGCCCCGGTGTCGGCGACCCGCGGGTCACCGGGCAGCAGGTACGCGGTGATCAGCACGACCGGCGTGGCGGCGATCGCCGGGTCGGCACGCACCGCGTGGCACAGCTCGATGCCGTCCAGGTGGGGCATGTCGATGTCGGCGAGCAGCAGATCCGGCCGGTGCTCCTGGACCGCCGCAAGCGCGGCGCGGCCGTCCGCGGTCACCACCACGTCGTAGCCGAGCCGACGGACGACCTCCGCGATCACTCGTTGATGATCGACGTTGTCCTCCGCCACCACGACGCATCCCACTCACCCATCCTAAATCCGGACAAACACCTTTAAGGGATCATTAGCGGATCTGCCCCGGACGCGTGATTCCAACCTCTAATCCGGTCTCCAGCGATCGATCTGACATTTGTGGGGTAGGCAGTACGGCGTGCCGGGAAACAATGTGGGTCTGCGATCCGAGCGCGGGCCCGTGCTCGCCGCTGTCATGCTCTCGACCGCGCTTGTCGCGATCGACTCGACGATCCTGGCCACCGCGGTCCCGTCGATCGTCGACGACATCGGCGGCTTCACCGAGTTCCCCTGGCTGTTCTCGGTCTACCTGCTGGCCCAGGCCGTGTCGGTGCCGATCTACGGCAAGCTGAGCGACCTGTTCGGGCGCAAGCCGGTAATCCTCTGGGGCATCGCGCTGTTCCTGCTCGGCTCGATCATGTGCGGGGTGGCGTGGAGCATCCTGCCGCTGATCATCTTCCGGGTCGTGCAGGGCCTCGGCGCCGGCGCCATCATGCCGACCACCATCACCATCATCGGCGACCTCTACTCGGTCCGCGAACGGGCCAAGGTCCAGGGCTACGTGGCGAGCGTCTGGGGCATCGCCTCGGTGGTCGGGCCCACCCTGGGTGGGGTCTTCAGCGAGTACGTCTCCTGGCGCTGGATCTTCTTCGTGAACGTGCCGCTCTGCCTGCTCGCCGGGACGATGATCCTGCGCGGCTTCGCCGAACGGGTCGAGCGTGGTCGCCCGGCGATCGACTACCGCGGTGCGGCACTGCTGGCCACCGGCCTGACCCTGCTCATCCTCGGCGTGCTCGAGGGCGGCCAGGCCTGGGCCTGGGCATCGCCGGTGAGCATCGCGGTGCTCACCGCCGGCGTGGCCGCACTTATCGGGTTCGCCCTGGTCGAACGGGTCGCACCAGAGCCGGTGCTGCCGCTCTGGGTGTTCCGGCGGCGGTTGCTGATCTCCAGCGGGCTGGCCTCGGTCGGCATCGGCGCGATCCTGCTCGGCCTGAGCTCGTACATCCCGATCTTCGCCCAGGATGTGCTCGGCGTCGGACCGCTGGTGGCCGGCTTCGCCCTCGCCCCGCTGCTGATGGGCTGGCCGATCGCGGCGAGCCAGGCCGGCAAGGTCTACCTGCGCGTCGGGTTCCGGGGGTGCGCGCTGATCGGCACCACGCTGGTGCTGCTCGGCTCGGCACTGTTGCTGCTGCTCGGCCGGGACTCATCCGTCCTCGAGGTGGGCCTGTGCTGCCTGGTGATCGGCCTGGGCATGGGGCTCACCACATCGCCGACGCTGATCGCCGCGCAGTCCAGCGTGGGCTGGGCCGACCGCGGCGTGGTGACCGCGAACAACATCTTCCTGCGCTCGCTGGGCAGCTCGCTCGGGGTGGCGGTGTTCGGCGCGATCGCGAACGCCACGGTCGGCTCCGGGGCGGTCGACCCGGGCCGGCTGACCACCGCGGTCCATCGGATCTTCATCGGGATGGTGTTGGTCGCCGTCCTGATGATGGCGATGGCCGCGATCCTGCCGCGGTCGGCCGACCGCGTGATCACCGACGAGCCGGCGCCCGCCGGCCGGGACGGCAAAGACGTTCGGGACGTCGAATCGGAGGCGCCGACGCCAGCGGCAGATAACCTGCCGGCCGGTCCCCGCAGGGGATCATTGCCGGCCGGCTGACACCCGAACCGCACCCTGGGCTTGTTTCAGCTTGGCAGGCGAATTTCCGATATGCGGGACATGCCGGAACCTGGCCAAGGCCCTCATCACCCGCCCGCCGCGCCGCGCCGCGTCAGTGGCACGACGGTGATCGGGGGCGGGCTCTTCATCCTGAGCGTCGGCTGGTTCCTGGTCGGGCTGGAGCGGGTCTGGACACACCCGGTGCTGGGCTGGGTGCCCACGCCGCTGATGAGCGTGCTCGCCGCGTACACCTGCTTTGATGTGGCCCGGCGCACCGACCTCGCCGCACCGATCCGCCGTTTCTGGCGGCAGCTGGGCTTCGCCGCCGTGCTGCTCGGCGTCGCCGTCGTCAGCAACGCGGTCGACGCGCTCACCGGCCCGAACGCGCCCTCGCAATACCTGAGCACCCGCACGATCGCGCTCGACGTGAGCGTCCTGGCCGTCGCCATGTGGGCGCTGCTGCGGCTGCCGAGCTGGCAGCGCACCCGGGCCGACTGGTCGCGGTTCGGCCTGGACGCCGCGATCATCCTGCTCACCCTCGGCAGCCTCGCGTGGCACTTCTCGTTCCGACAGATCGGTCTCTGGGGCACGCTGACCGGCTCCACCGCGCCCGTCCTGGCCATCATCGCGGTCACCGTCCTCTCGATGGTCGCCTTCGTGAAGCTGGCCATCGCCGGCGCCGGCGAGCTGGACCGGCGGTCGCTGCAGATCATGTCGGGCGGAGTGGCCCTCTCCGCGGCCCGCGGGTCGATGACCCCGCTGCTCGCCGTCCGTCCCTACCTCTCGACCTCGTTCCTGGCCTGCGCGGTGGCCGCGCTGACCGTGCAGCTCGCCGCCGAGCGCCAGGGCCGGGCGCCGATGGCTGCCGCCGCGCGCCCGCCGGCCCGGCGCCGGTTCTCGCTGCCCTACCTCGCCACCGCGGCGATGAGCCTGATGCTGATCAGCGCGGCGGTGCCCCGCGGCGGCGAGGATCTGATCATCGCGATCTGCGTGGTGACCCTCACCGGCCTGGTGGGGTTCCGGCAGGTCGCGGCGATGCGGGAGAACAACCGGCTGCTCGGCACGGTCGACTCCAACCTGCAACAGCTGCGCGACTACCAGGATCAGCTCGCCCATCAGGTGTCGCACGACGCGCTCACCGAGATCGGCAACCGGGCCATGTTCAACGCCCAGCTCACCGCACACCTCGCCGCCGACGTGCCGTTCCACGTGGCGCTGCTCGACATCGACGACTTCAAGGTGGTCAACGACCGGCTCGGCCACGGCATGGGCGACGCGCTGCTGAAGGCGATCAGCCGGCGCCTGCACGAGCGGCTGGCACCGGGTGACACGGTGGCCCGGCTCGGCGGCGACGAGTTCACCCTGCTGCTGCCCGGCCGCACCAGCGCCCAGGCCTCCGAGCTGCTCCTCGAGCTGGTCGAGGAGGTGCAGGTGCCGCTCATGCTCAACGGGCACGACATGGTCACCCGGGTCAGCATCGGCGTCACCACGGCCCAGGTCGGCGACGACGCCGAGGAGATGCTGCGGCGAGCCGACGTGGCCATGTACGCCGCCAAGAGTGCCGGCGGCGGTCGGCTCACCTGGTTCGACCCGATCATGGACCAGCTCGCCGACGCGGACGCCCGGCTCGGCGCCGACCTACGCCAGGCGGTCGCCCGCGACGAGCTGTTCATCCTCTACCAGCCGATCGTCGAGCTGCCGCACGGCCGGCTGGCCGGCGTCGAGGCGCTGGTCCGCTGGCGGCACCCCGAGCACGGTCTGGTCGCGCCCTCGGTCTTCATCCCGCTCGCCGAGCGCAACGGGTCGATCGTCGAGCTGGGCCGGTGGATCCTGCACCAGGTGGTCCGGCAGGCGGCGGACTGGGAGCAGACGTACGGCGCACGAGCCCCGGAGAAGGTCTCGGTCAATATCTCGGCCCGTCAGCTGCGCGAGCCGGGCTTCCCGGAAGAGGTCGCCGAGCTGCTGCGGACCAGTGGCGTGGACCCGTTCCGGCTGGTCGCCGAGGTGACCGAGACCGCGGTGCTCGGCACCGGGGAGGCGCTCGAGGCGGTGCGCGCCCTGCACGACCTCGGGCTGCGAGTGGCGCTGGACGACTTCGGTACCGGGCAGTCGTCGCTCAGCCTGCTGGTGGACACCCCGGTGCGGGTTCTGAAGGTGGACAAGTCGTTCGTCGACGGGGTGACCATGCCCAGCTCGGAGGCGGTCATCGTGGACGGGCTGATCGGGATCACCGATGGGCTGCGCATCGAGGCGGTGGCCGAAGGGGTGGAGACCGCCGAGCAGGCTGATCGGTTGCACGAGATCGGGTATCAGTTCGCTCAGGGGTTCCACTTTGCCCGGCCTATGCCGCCGGAGGATGTGGCTCTTCTGCTCGATCAAGCGGTGGCCGAGGTGGGGCTCTAGTTCCTTGCGCTTGGACGATTGGGGGCCGGGGTGCCCACGAGGCTCGCTTGCCTTAGGTTTCCCGTCGGGGAAGTAGTCCGCGGTCGGCTCCTGGTGGTCCTTGCCGGGCCGGGACGGGCACAGCGACACGAGGGGAAGCCATGGTGGATCGCAACCAGGAAGTGCTGTCGAGGATTCGGCAGGGTCGGCTCTACACCGAGTCCGAGGCTTCCTTCCAGGCGCCGCTGCGCCGCGCGGACCTGATCTTTGACTACAACCAGACGCGGCCGGGTGACGAGGGACGCCGCCGAGCGCTGCTCGAGGCGATCCTCGGGTCGGTGGGCGCCCGCGCCGTCCTGCTCTCCCCCTTCCACGCGGGTTTCGGCAGCAACGTGCATATCGGCGACGACTTCTTCGGAAACGTCAACCTCACGTTCGTCGACGACGTGGAGATCCGGATCGGCAACGGCGTCATGATCGCGCCGGGCGTCACCCTGACCACCACCGGGCACCCGGTCCACCCGGACCTACGGGTGGACTTTCAACGGTTCTCCGAACCCATCGTGATCGAGGACAAGGTCTGGATCGGAAGCAACGTGGTCGTGCTTCCCGGCGTTCGCATCGGGTACGGCGCCGTGGTGGGCGCGGGTAGCGTCGTGACCCGCGACGTCCCGGCCATGACCGTTGCCGTCGGGGTGCCCTGCCGGGTG
>DASWMR010000063.1:0-6121 GCA_036399635.1 Actinoplanes sp.
GACCGTCGCCGGGCCGCCACCGGCGGCGGCCAGCAGCCACCACGGCTCGCGGTGGCCGGGAGCCAGCGGGAGCCCCGCGCCGGAGCCGTCGGCCAGCCACGCGTCAACGGTCGGCCGGACGTCGGCGAGCAGCACGGGCGCGTCGAACCGCCAGGGCTCGGCGGCCACCGTCGCGGCCCAGCCGACGAGCGCCTCGGCCAGGGTGGTTGCCCCGTCCGGCGCGGCGAACGGCTCGGCGGCGCTGTCGCGCGAGGCGACCAGGGCCCGCAGCGGCGCGGCACCCGGATAGAAGGTCAGGTCGCCGCGGAACTCGGTGCCCGGCACCAGATCGGCGGTGAGCGGCTGGCCGGGCGCGGCGAACGAGAGCACCTGGGCGAACCGCCGTTGCGCGGCGCCGTGCAGCCAGGTGCGGCGCGTGGTCAGCGCGCCGTCGTCGGTCTCGACCTGGCCGAGCACCTGCCAGTGGTCGGTGACCCGGGGGCCGGCCAGCACCTCCTCGGTGGACACCGGGAACCCGATCCGGCGGCGCACGGTCGCGGCCAGCTCGGGTGGCAGATCGGCGAGCCGCTCGTGCCCGGCGACCAGCAGCCGCAGCAGGGCCAGCTCGCCGAGCAGGCGATCGGCCCACTGCGGCCCGATCCCGGCGATCCCGCCGAGCCGACGGACGGCACCGGCCACCGCCGGTGCCTGGGCGTCGACCAGCCGGGCGGCCATCGCCTCGAACGGCCGGTGCCCGCCCCGCTGCGCGCCGGCCAGCCCTTGGCGCACCTGGTCGTCGAGCCACCGCCGCAACTCGGTCATGCCGCCGGCCACCCGCTCGGCGCGCTGCTCGGCCCGCCTCGCGGCGGCGGCCGGATCTCCAGCGGGCCGCGGGCCGGCCGCCGCCCGGGCGGCCCGCGCCGCCTGCCACTGCGCGGCGAAAGCGGGCGCGGGCGCGTCGGGCACATCGGACTCGGCCCAGCGCAGCAGCAACCCCAGGCCGTGCTTGCACGGCACCTTGCGGCTGGGGCAGGAGCAGTGGAACGCCGGGCCGGTCAGGTCGGCACACACCTGATAGGCCCGGCAAACGCCCCACAGGATGTCGTCGAGCCGGCCGCACGACGACCAGGACCCGGGGCCGGCGAGACCGCGCGCGGCCTTGACCGAGGACGCGTCGGGCGCGAGCGTCTCGACCTGGGCGACAGACCATCGTTCGGCGGGCACGGGAAAACCCTAAGCTCGCCCTACGACATTTTCGGGTCCACCGACAAAGGGGGAGAGACGATGAAGGTCGTGATCTTCGGCGCGACCGGCATGGTCGGTCAGGGTGTGCTGCGGGAGAGCCTGCTCGCCCCGGACGTCGACCGGGTCCTCGCGGTGATCCGCACGCCGACCGGGGTCGCTCACCCCAAGCTGCGCGAGGTACGCCTCGACGACTTCGCCGACCTCACGCCGATCCGCGACGAGCTGGTCGGCTACGACGCCTGCTTCTACTGCCTCGGCGTGTCATCGCTGGGCCTGGACGAGGCGGCCTACACCCGGGTCTCCTACGACTACCCGATGGCGGCGGCGCGCGTCTTCGCCGAGATCAACCCCCAGGCGACTTTCGTGTACGTCTCCGGCGCCGGCACCAACCGCACCGGCCGGCAGATGTGGGCGCGGGTCAAGGGTCGCACCGAGCAGGAGATCATCGAGCTGCTGCCCAACGGGTACGCCGTGCGCCCCGGCATGATCCAGCCCACCCACGGCGTCCGTTCCAAGACCCGCCTGTACGACGCGATCTACACGGTCGTGGCGCCGGCGATCCCGCTGTTGGTGAAGCTCGCCCCGCGCTACGTCACCACCACCGACCGGCTCAGCAAGGCGATGCTGCGCGCCGCCCGGGTGGGGTTCGCCGAGCGGATCGTGGAGAACGCCGACCTGCACTGAACCACAGCGTGTACGCCAGCGCAGGGCCGCGCCGAGCACGGCGGCCATCCCACCGGCAGTCGATAGGCGCTGACGAAGAGCAGACGTCGAGGTAATGAGCGACACGGCCGCCGGCTATCCGGCGCCGTGCCCGGCGGGAACCACCTCGTCCGGCTTCGGCGGCGGCGGGGGAGTGCCGTCGCCGAAGGGACGGCCGCCCAGCTTCTCCCGCCCGTGCTCACTGAGCCAATTGGTCAGGTCGGGCCCGGCCGGCACGATTCCGGTCGGGTTGATGTCGTTGTGCACCACGTAGTAGTGCTCCTTGATGTGTACGAAGTCGATGGTGTCGCCGAAGCCCGGGGTCTGGAACAAATCCCGCGCGTACGCCCACAGCACCGGCATCTCGGTCAGCTTGCTGCGGTTGCACTTGAAATGGCCGTGGTACACCGGATCGAATCGCACCAGCGTGGTGAACAGGCGCACGTCCGCCTCGGTGATCGTCTCGCCGGCCAGGTAGCGCTGCCCGGCGAGCAGCTCGGACAGCTTGTCCAGCCGGGCGAAGAGCCGGTCGTAGGCCTGCCGGTAGGAATCCTGGGTGCCCGCGAAGCCGGCCCGGTAGACGCCGTTGTTCACGTCCGCGAACACGTACCGATTGATCTTGTCGATCTGTTCGCGCAACTCGGCCGGGTAGAGCGCGGGCGCACCCTCCCGGTGGTGCTTCGTCCACTCGAGCGACAGGTCGATGGTCAGCTGCGGGAAGTCGTTCGTCACCACCTGCCCGGTCGGCACGTCGACGATCGCCGGCACGGTGATGCCCCGGTTGTAATCCCTGAAGCGCGCGAAGAAGGCCTCCTGCAGACGTTCGATGCCGAGCACCGGGTCCCGCCCGCCCGGGTCGAGGTCGAAGGTCCAGCTGCGGTCGTCGTGTGTCGGGCCGGCGACGCCCATCGACAGCGCCTCCTGAAGCCCGAGCAGCCGGCGCACGATGATCGCCCGGTTCGCCCACGGGCACGCCCGGCTGACCACGAGGCGATACCGCCCCGGCTCCACCGGGTAGCCGTCGCGCCCGTCCGCGGTGATCCGGGTGGCGATGTAGCGCTGGTCCCGGGTGAACTCCCCGGTGGGGTTGACATACGTCATACCCTCATCCTGCTACGGCGACGGGGCCCCGGCACGTCGTCCGGTGTGCGGCCTCGCCCGCGGACGGATCCGCTGCCGTCGACCGGGGTGTCTGGCAGAGTGGCGATGGGCCGACGTCCGGCGATCGCCATCGCGATGATCTAGCTGCCCGGCCCGCTGCTGCTCGGCCGCCCTACGCATTCAGACCGCGCCCGGCAATGCGGGGGTATTCAGGGTCGACCCGGACCACCGCGTCGGTCTCAACCGTCCTGAATAGTCCGCACTGTGGACAAGGCCTGCTCGCGGTTTCGCAGAATTTGCAATGCCAATTCGCGGGTCTGCGGCTCCAACCCCGATTTGCCCTCGCTGCGCGCGAGATTCTGGCCCTGGTCCAGGTACGCCTTGATCTGCTCCAGCGCTGCCTTGTCGAACGCCGGCCCGCTCAGCTTGGCGGCCTTGGCCACCTCGTCGGTGGTGACGATGCCGGGCATCGGCATACCCTTGTGCGCGTTCGCCGAGGGCAGCGCACCGCGGTCCCGCAGCTGCCGGAGAGTGCCCAGCTCGGCGTCGGTGAACGCCTTGATCTGCAGGGCGAGCGCCCGCACATCGGCGCTCTTGCTGCGCGCCGGCACCAGCTCCAGCAGCGGCAGCACCTGCTCCTCCATCGCGAGGTTGATCTCGATCCAGGCGCGGTCGGTGCCGCCGAAGCCGGCCGCCGGTGTCGGAGCCGAACTTCCGCCCGGCGAGGCAGCCGTCCCAGGCGCCGCGGTGGAGCAGCCAGCCAGGCAAAGGACGCCGACCACCAGGATGGCGCGAATCGCATTCACGACCGCGAGTGTCGTCGTGCCGGCGGATCGGTGTCAACAATTAGACGTCGATCGATGTAGCGCCCAGGTGCAAATGCCGCTTGCTATCAAATCGCTCAAGATCCGTGCGCGCCTGCGCCTCGCCCGCCTTTGAAGCCTCGCTCTCTCCAGGTCGGCTTTGCCTTACGGGTCGAGGTCGGCGCCGACCGCGTAGTGGTCCGACGGGTAGACGCGCTCGATCGGGCGGTCGCCGGCCAGGAACGCGCCGCGCACGGTGACCGGCAGGCCGGGGCGGCCCGGCCGGGCGAAGATGTGGTCGATCCGCCGATCGAGCTGCTTGACGGCGTCGGCCGGGGCGCACGGCAGCCTGGAGTCGAGTGTCACCGCGGCGGGGTCGCCGCCGCCCGCCGGCCAGGTGTCCACCAGGCCGTCCAGCAGCGGCGCCAACTCGGCCTGGCCGGGGGCGGCGTTGAAGTCGCCGATCAACAGCACCGGGAGCGGGCCGTCCAGCGAGCGGTCGGTGGCCAGAGCGGCCAGCGTCCGGCAGTGGGCGAGATGGTCGGCGGCGAACCGTGGCTCCCACTCGGTGCCGCCCACCACGACATGCAGCGGCCCGCGCGGATGATCGATCGTGGCGAGCAGCGCGGTCGGCGGCGGCCCGCCGCGCTGCTGATGGGGCAGTTGCGGGGTGGCGGTACGGACAATCGGCCAGCGGCTGAGCAGGCCCAGCCCCATGTCGACGCCGGGAAACTCCGGGTGCGGCACGGGTGGGAGCGACGCCGGCACCCACACGGCGTGCATGTCGAGCGCCGCGGCCAGCCGGTGCGGCTGGTCAGTGCCGTCACCCGACCAGGTCTCGACCAGGCCCAACACGTCGGGCCGGTAGGCGTCGAGCGTGGCGCGAATAGCCGTCTCGCGCTCCCGCCAGTTGCCGCCGAAGCGCCACCAGACGTTCCAGACCATCACCCTCATCGATGCAACATACTCGGGCGCGTCGCCGCCGCCAGGCCGCCCAGGCGGCCCGCGACCGGCGGAGTGGATCTCAATGCAAGAAGGCGCCGTGCGGGGATAGCAGCAATCTGCCCAGGTCGGCTGACGTCCTATCCAGGTGGGTGCGCTCCCGGTCCGTGGCGGTCATGTCGTGGCGCATTCCCCAGAGCTTCTGCGCGGTCCGCCAAGCGACATTCTGGGCGTACGCGGTCTCCTCGCCCGGCCCACAGTCGTCCAGGCGGCCGTTCATCGTCTCGACCAGCACCTGCCATCGGTCCAGATAGCCGCTCCGCAGGCCGGGCACCGCCGCCCCGAAGATCTGGTTGATCTGCCGGTAGTCGTGGTGCTGGTCGCTGTCGTCGATCGGATCGGTGCCGAGGTGGTCGAACGTGGTCACCAGCGCAAACGGCAGATCGAAGTTGATGTGCGCGTTGATCCCCGCGCACGCCGACGGCAGCACCCCGGCGCCGGCGAGATGCCCGAACAGGCCGCACCAGACGCGCGGGCAGCGCGGGCTGGCCTCCGGGCCGCGCCAGGCGCGCAGCGCGTCGAAGTAGCGGGCCGCGAACTCGACGTCCAGTCTCGACACGAATGCCGGGTCGCGGAACCGGCCCGCGTACAGGCGCTCGAGGATGCTCTCGGTGATCGTCAGGTACAGCTTGTTGAAGTCGCACAGCGCGTTCTCGGGCAGCGCAGGCGCAACGCGGCCCAGGATGTCCTGCAGCTCGGTCAGCTGGTCGATCACGGCGGGTACGTCGTCGGGGTGTCCCTGGAGCAGCTCGGACATCTCCTGCTGCGCGGGTCCCCAGACCGAGCGGTTCATCGGTTCCTCCAGGACGGATCGTCACATCGGAGGGCCCCCAGCACCGCCCGGCGACTTCGGCCGCCGGGCGGTGCTCCCCCGTGACATCAGCGTGTCACCGGCGACGTACGAGGGGATCGGTAGAACGACGTATTCCGCGGGCGAAGGTCACGGTAAGGTCACGCCGTAGTGAGAAAAACCCGGCTCGCCTGTACGCGCGTGCGCACCTGAAGTTTGTCGAAGATGTGCCCGACGTGGACCCCGACGGTGCGCTCGCTGATGAACAGGCGCTCGCCGATCTCCCGGTTGGTGAGCCCCTCGGCCACCGCAGCCAGCACCTCGCGCTCGCGGGTGGTGAGCATGCCGAGCTCGTCGTCCTGGTCGGGGCCGGGCGGGGCGAGCGGAACCGTGTCCAGGTCGTCGGCGAGCGACACCCGGAAGCGCTGCGCCACCGACCGGATCTCGGCGGCGAACGGCCGGGCGCCCATCGCGGTCGCCGTCGCGTACGCCTCGCGCA
>DASWMR010000064.1:0-5412 GCA_036399635.1 Actinoplanes sp.
ATGGGGTCATTGTCCGCGCTGCCCGCTGAGATTGATCTCACAGGCACCCCGAACGACGACATTATCGGCGCGGATGCATGGGAGGCAATGCCTGAATCTTCGTTTGGCACAGCGGGCTCCCGGCTCGGCTCGGCCGGCACCGTGCCCGTCTGTTCCGGCAGCGGCGGGCGGAACTCGGTGCGGTCCAGCCGGTCCACCTCCGGCGCCGGGTCCACGACGCGCACTCCCGGCCGCCGCGCCAGGCCCTGCAACGCGGCGGGAGCGGCGCGGACCACGGCCGCGAAGACACAGGAGCACCCCGAGCGGTACGCGGCGGCCTCCGTCCCGGCGATGCCGGCCGCCGTCTCGTACGCCCGCCGGGCCCGTTCCTGCGGTTCGCCCTGGTTCCGTACCCGGTGGCCCAGCTTTAGGTACTCGGCCCGCTCGCGTTCGCGGTCCACCGCCGCGTCGAGCATCCCGGACATCGCGTCGGCGGGCAGCCGGTGCACCCGGATGCGAACCACCTGGGTGTGCGCCCCGGCCAGCGGCACCCGGGTGTAGATTTCGGCCACCTCTGCGCCGCTCAGCAGCTTTGGCAGGGCGCCCGGTGGGAGGTAGCGGCCCAGGCTGACCAGCGCCCAGGTGTCCCCAGTTACCGGCGCGGAGGGGCTGGTGAGCGCCGCCAGCTCGGTGCGCGACGACCGGAGGTAGCCCGGAACGGACTGCCCCTGCACCACACCGACCCGCAGCACGTCGCTGCGATCGGCGGGCGGGTGGACATCGCGCTCACTCGCCCAGATGAGGCCGGCCAGCAGGACCGCCGGGCCGACCACGGCCGCCGCGATCATGGCGCGGACCGGGCCCGCACCGCGTGCGGCCGGCCCGCGCGCGCGTTCCGGCTGCACCTGACGGCTCTCCCGAGATCAGCTCGCGTCCTGCAGCACCTGCAGCGCGTATGTCAGGTCGTCAGGGTAGTCGCTGACGAACCTGACCTCATCGTGCGTTCGGGGGTGGACGAACCCCAATTCTCGGGCGTGCAACCACTGCCGGTTCAGGTGGAGCCGGGTGGCCAGGGTGGGATCGGCGCCGTAGGTGAGGTCACCGGCGCACGGGTGGCGCATCGCCGCGAAGTGCACCCGGATCTGGTGCGTGCGGCCGGTCTCCAGCTTCACGTCCACCAGGCTGGCCGAGCGGAACGCCTCGAGCGTGTCGTAGTGGGTGACGCTGGGCTTGCCGCCGGACATGACCGCGTACTTGTAGTCGGCGGTCGGATGCCGGTCGATCGGCGCGTCGATCGTGCCGCGCAGCGGGTCGAGATGGCCCTGCACCACCGCGTGATAGCGCTTGTCCACCTCGCGCTCCTTGAAGGCGCGCTTCAGCACGCTGTAGGCGAGCTCGCTCTTGGCCACGACCATCAGGCCGGTGGTGCCGACGTCGAGGCGGTGGACCACACCCTGCCGCTCGGCGGCGCCGCTGGTCGCGACGTTCTGGCCCATCGCGGCGAGGCCACCGATCACTGTCGGCCCGGTCCAGCCGGGGCTCGGGTGGGCGGCCACGCCGACCGGCTTGTCGACCACCAGGATGTCGTCGTCGCTGAAGATGACGGTCAGGCCGTGCACCGCCTCGGCGACCACGGCGGGCGCCGCCACCGGGGCGGGCAGCGTGACCTCGAGCCAGGAACCGGCCGACACCTTGTCTGACTTGGGCCGGGGATAGCCGTCGACCAGCGCATCGCCGGACTCGACCAACGTCGCGGCGGCCGTGCGGGACAGACCGAACAGCCGGGACACCGCCTGGTCGAGGCGGAGGCCGTCGAGCCCGTCCGGCACCGGCAGGGAACGAGTGGAACTCAAGTGGGGTCAGCCTTCTTCCGGACGGCTCGCAAGCCGTCCCGCTGTCGTCCGGTCAGTTCGAGGAGCACGGCGAGGACGACCCCGACGGTCAGGCAACTGTCGGCGATGTTGAAAACCGCGAACTTCTCCGCGTACGGCGCGAACAGGCTGATCATGTCGACCACGTGGCCCTGGAACGGCCCGGGCGCCCGGAACACGCGGTCACCGAGATTGCCCAGGGCGCCGCCGAGCACCAGCCCGAGCGACACCGCCCACGGCACCGACCGCAGGCGGGACGCCATGAAGCCGATCCAGCCGATCACCGCCAGCGTGATCAGCGGGAACACCCAGGTGTAGGAACTGCCCAGGCTGAACGCGGCCCCGCTGTTGCGCAGCAGCGACAGATAGACCAGCCCGCCGAGGATGCGCACCGGCTCACCCTCGGTCAGCTGCTCGGTGCTGAGCCACTTCACCCATTGATCGAGTGCCAGGGCGAGCACGGCGGTGACACCGAGCACCGTCACGGCCCGGCCACTGAACAAGGGCCCGTGCCCCTGCTCCGGCTCGCTCACCGCGGTCGCACCCGCTGCATCGTCGGCGTTCAGCGTCGTTCCTCCAGCTGCTTACAACTGATGCACAAAGTCGCGGCCGGGAATGCGGCCAGTCGTTCGACCGGGATCGCATTGCCGCACCGCTCGCACCAACCGTAGTTGCCCTCGCCGAGCCGGTCGATAGCGCGTTCCACCTGTGTGATCCGCTCCAGCAGATTGTTCGCCAGAGTGATCTCCTGCTCACGCTCGAACGTCTTGGTGCCGGTGTCCGCCTGGTCGTCGCCGGCCGAGTCGGCGAGCCGATCCCGCTGCAGCTCGGTGATGTCGGTGAGCGACTGGTCGTACTCCTCCTGCAGCTCGTCGCGGCGCTCGGTGAGCGCCACCCGGATCTTCTCCGTCTCGGCCGCGCTCCGGGTCCGCTTGGTGGCGGCCGTCCCGCCGGAGTCCCTACCGGTGCCGGTTGCCTTGGCCATCATCGCTCCCTCGGCCACGCCCCCGGCGTGGCGGTCAGCGGTCCTCGAGACCGGCGGCCCACCCCCGCACCACCGTCGTCTCGCTGTCGAAGCCGGTCGCTAGCCCTGAGCGCCGGGTCGTCCTGTCTCCGGTAAGCAGCGCAAACGGCGCAGCCAAGGACAGCCGCGCACCCAAGGAGGATCGCAAGGATACGGTGCGTGAGCGAATGCGACAACCGACCGCACCGAGGCTGGCCCCGGCAATAGCCGCAATCAGCCCAGCGACCCTGATTTCCCCCCGGTCGCCTAGCCGCCGGCTTCCGCGAGCCAGCCGCCAGATGGCCGCTCAGCCGGGCTCCTCGGCGCCCTCCTCGCCGAACCATCGGGCCAGCCGTCCGCGCCGGCTCACCGCGCGCAGCCGCCGCTCCGCGACGTCCCGGACGGCCGCGGTCGTCACGATCAGCAGGGCGTCGCCGGTGCGCAGCCGGGTGTCCGGGCCGGGCACGAAACCCGCGCCGTCGCGGACCACCAGGGTCACCGAGGCGCCGGACGGCAGGCGCAACTCGTCGATGTGTACGCCGGCCAGCCGTGACCCGGCCGCAACGTCGACCTGCAGCAGGTCGGCGTGCATGTTCTCCAGCGGGGCGGTCTCCACGTGGATCTCCGCGGCCTCGCTCGGTGCGGCCACCCCGAGCAGTCGGGCGGCCGGTCCCAGCGTGGTCGCCTGTAGCAGGGTGAAGATGATCACCAGGACGAACACCGCGTTGAACAGCCGGTCGGCACCCGGCGTGCCAGCCGACAGCGGGATGGTGGCCAGCACGATCGGCACCGCCCCGCGCAGGCCGGCCCAGGAGAGGAAGGCGCTGCCCCGCCAGCCGACCCGGTTGCTGGGCCGCCGCGGGCCGCGCAACGGCCGCGCCACCACCGCCGAGATGACCACCGACAGCGGCCGGGCCAGCAACACCAGCGCGAGACCGACCACCAGCGCCGGCACCAGCGCGTCGGTCATCTGGCTGGGCGACACCAGCAGGCCGAGCAGCACGAACAGGCCGATCTGGGCGACCCAGGCCAGCCCGTCGGCGAACCCGAGGATCGCGTGCCGGTGCGGCAGCCGGCCGTTGCCGAGCACGACCCCGGCCACGTAGACGGCGAGGAAGCCGGATGCGTGCGCCACCGCTCCCGCCGCGTATGCGAGAACGGTGAGGCCGACCGCGGCGATCGGATAGAGCCCGGCCGACGGCAGGGCGGCGTGCCGCAGCGTCCACCGCCCGGCCGCACCCACCGCCAGCCCGACGGCGGCGCCCACGGACAGCTCGTAGGTGACCATCAGTAGCTCGTACCACCAGGGGTGACCACCCGGCTCGGTGGCGCTCAGCAGGACGACGAGCAGCACCACCGGGGCGTCGTTCATGCCGGACTCGGCTTCCAACGTGGCCACCAGGCGCGGCGGCAACCGCAGGCGGCGCAGCGTGGCGAAGACCGCGGCGGCGTCGGTGGAGGAGAGCACCGAGCCGTAGAGCAGCGCGAGCCGCCAGTCCAACCCGAGGATCAGGTGTACGGCGAGGCCGACCACCGCGATGCTCACCGCGACGCCGACCGTGGACAGCGTGGCGGAGAGCGCGAGCACCGGCCGCAGCGCGCTCCACCGCGCGGTGAGCCCACCCTCCGCGATGATCATGATGAGCGCGCAGAGGCCGAGGGTGCGGGTCAGGTCGGCGTCGTCGAACCGGATGCCGAACCCGGCCTCGCCGATCAGCATGCCGAGGGCCAGGTAGACGAGCAGGCTGGGCAGCCCCACCCGGGTGGAGAGCCGCACCGCGGCAACCGCCACGAGCAACACCCCGGCACCGATCAGCAGCGCAAAGTCCAGACCGCCGGCCACCTCAGCCGCCGCCCGCGCGGCCACATCCGCGCGGCGCGGCCTGGCCGGATGCCGCGACGTTACCCGGGGTGGCGATCACGGCGCGCCGTCGCGTAGCGCGGTGAGGCGAGGGCCGAGGTCGCCGGCAGCGCCGGCGACGGTGAAGACCTTGTTCCGACTGGTGCTGCCGAGCCGGAGCGCGACGTCGGCCGGACGGACCCGGAGCGCCTCGGCAAGGGCACGTCGCACCGCCTCGGTGGCCTTGCCGTCGACCGCGGCGGCACCCACCGCGACGATCAACGCCGGCCCGTGCGGGCCGTCGTAGCGGCCGCCGACCCGGGTGCGCCCGGCACCGGGCCGGACCCGCACCGGGACGGAGAGTTCAGGGGGCACGTCGCGCTCGGCCATGCCTCATTGTGCCGATCACCGTGCCCGCTGTGCAGGGCCGCCAGGCCCGGTATGCAGCACGCCACCGAAGCCGGCTCGCCGGACCCGCGGCGCACGCCGGCATCACCGTGCAGCCACCCGCACCCCGGACGTGCTCGGCGCGATCAAAACCGCCCGTCGCACCGGCACCCGCACGGTCAGCGGCGGGCGGCGGCGACCAGACGATCGGCTGGACGGCACAGCCCGCACGGACTGAAGCCGAGCTCGACCGCCTCGTTCACACCGATCGGCTCGGTCAGACGCCCGGACAGGTGCTCGCAGTCGGGCAGGTGGTAGCGCGGGCGGCCGTC
>DASWMR010000065.1:0-3818 GCA_036399635.1 Actinoplanes sp.
GCGCCGACGAGGCACGCACCCGGCACACCGATCGGGCGGCGACCGGCACCGGCCTCGGGCTGGCCATCGTGGCGGCGCTCGTCCGGTCGCACCACGGCTCGGTCGAGGTGATCAGCGAGCCGGGTCACGGGGCGACCTTCAAGGTCACTCTACCCACCCTGAATCCGGAGAAAGCCTTCACAGAAAACATCCAGGGGTAGCACAGGCCCGTTCGAGAACGACGGGGCAATGTAGAGGACATGAACGAGAACGAGACTGACCCGCGACGCGTGGATCCCCCCTCTACGAGCAGCAGCCCGGAGCGGGGACAGTCCGAGGAGCCGACTGCGGCGCAGCCCACGGTCGCCGGCTCCCCGCAGTGGGGGCCACCGGTGGCGGGCGCACCTCAGGAGCAGCCGAGTGCAGCGCCCGCGCAGCCCGGTGGCCCGGCAGCGCAGCACAGCGCGCCGCCCGCGCCGCCCAGCGGCCCGCCCGCGCAGCAGCCCGGCTCGCCGTGGCAGCAGCCCCCGCAGCAGCCCTGGCAGCAGGGCGGCTACCAGCAGCATCCCGGTTACCCCCAAGCTGGCTATCAGCAATACCAGCCCACCACGGCCTTCCCGGCGTGGTCGCCGGCCGGCGGCGGGCAGGCCCCGCCGCCCGGTGAGGGCCAGCCCTGGACCCCGGTGGAGGGCCCGGCGTGGGCCGCCCCGGTGGCCACCGATCAGCGCCCGCGCTCCGGCCGGGGCCGGAAGACCATCGCGCTCGGCGCCGCGGCCGTGCTGATCGCGCTCCTCTCCGGCGGGGTCGGCGCCGCCGCCGTGCTGGCCTTCGACGACGACGGCTCGCCGACCTCGGTGCGGAACGCCAACTCGTCGGTCACCCGGGTGGTGGACCGGTCCTCGCTGGCCGAGATTGCCGCCGCCATGCAGGACAGCGTCGTCTCGATCACCACCGGCAACGGTGAGGGCTCCGGCGTGGTGCGTAGCGCGGACGGCTACATCGTCACCAACAACCACGTGGTGGCCACCGCGCAGGCCGGCACCGTGACGGTGATCTTCGCGGACGGCAAGAAGGCGGAAGCCAAGGTCGTGGGCACCGACCCGCGTACCGACCTCGCGGTGGTGAAGGTGTCCGGCGTGTCGGATCTCAAGGCCGCGACGTTCGGCACCAGCGCCAAGATGCAGGTCGGCGACACCGTGCTGGCGATCGGCAGCCCGCTGGGCCTGGAGGGCTCGGTCACCGCCGGCATCATCAGCGCCAAGGACCGCACCATCCAGTCCAGCAGCCAGGGCGAGCAGTCGCCGTTCGGCTCGCAGGAGCAGCAACAGCAGCAGCAGGGCGTCACCACGATGTCCGGCCTGCTGCAGACCGACGCGCCGATCAACCCGGGCAACTCCGGCGGCGCCCTGGTCAACACGAACGGCGAGGTGATCGGCATCAACTCGGCGATCGCCACCCAGGGGCAGAGCACCGGCAACATCGGGGTGGGCTTCGCGATCCCGAGCGACAAGGCCAAGCAGGTCGCCGACGACCTGATGGCGGGCAAGAAGGTCAGCCACCCGGCGCTCGGCGTCAGCGTCACTACCGCGGAGAACGGCGGGGCATTGGTGAGTACCGTCACGCCGAACAGCGCAGCGGCCAAGGCCGACCTGCAGCAGGGCGATGTGATCACGGCGGTGGACGGCAAGGAGGTTGCCGAGTCGGACGACGTGGTGGCCGCGGTTCAGGCCGGCGCCGTCGGCCAGAAGATGACTATCGACTTCACCAGGGACGGTGCGAAGAAGCAGGTGACGGTGACGCTCACCGAGGCGCAGTAAGGCTTCTCCTCGCCCGATGCGGCGGGCGATGGTGACAGGGGGTTGTCACCATCGTCCGCCGCACGCTTTGTCCGGATTCTAATGCCTGACTTATGGATCAATCATCACTTTTTAATGCTGGGGACTCGCTTTCGACATCGACGAACGCCTACTCTTCCTGAGCTGTCGACGGTCGCCGTCGCGGCCCACGATCGCTTCGGCGCAGCGAGAGGCACCCTCAGGTGACGTACGTCGACAGTCAGATGAACGTCTGGGAGGCTCTGGCCGGGCGGGCTCCCGGGGAGCCGGCCGGACCAACCGATCCCGGGCTGTGGGGCGCCGTCGTCGATCGGCTCAACCCGACAAGCGCGCGCCCGGTGTTGCGGGCCGGCATCGAGGCGGTTCAGCTCACCGGCGTCCGCGGCAGTGACTACTTCATGTTGCGTGCGCCGGCCGGCGGCCCGCGTTCCGGCTTCCTCCGGTTGACTCCGGAGGAGTGGGAGCTCGCTCTCCTGATGGACGGCGAGCACACGGTCGCCCGCCTGGTCGCCGAGTTCGCCCGGATAGCCGGCCGGCTCGCCCCCGATCAGGTCCGCCGGGTCGTGGCCGACCTCGCCGGTAACCAGATGCTCGACGAGCTGCCGGTGGACGCGTTCCGCCCGCTCGAGGAGGCGCGCCGTAAGCCGCTGCCGGAACGGATGGGCAGCTCGGTGCTCGCCGCCGCGCGCGGCCGGCGGATGCTGGTGGTCAACCTCGACGGCTTCTTCAACGCGCTCTACCGCGCCGGTGGGCGGATCTTCTTCGGCCGCGGCGGCGCGATCCTCACCACGGTCCTCGCCCTGCTCGGTGTCGGGCTGTTCGTCGCCACCTGGGCCCGCGGCAGCCGATCGCTCTTCCTCGCCAACGGGTCCTATTTGACCGGTGCCCTCGTGCTGGTGCTGCTGAACATCGTGGTGTCCAGCCTGCATCAGGTCGCCCGGGCGCTCGCCGCCAAGGCTGCCGGCCGCGAGGTGCCGGCCGCCGGCCTGCTCGTCTACTTCGGCATCCCGACGGTCTTCGTCGACACCAGCGACGTCTGGATGGCCGGCCGTCGGGCCCGGATGCTGGTGGCCGCGGCCGGTCCGCTGAGCGCGCTGCTGCTCGCCGGCGTCGTTCAACTGGCCGGGCTGGCCCTGCCGGTGCTCGCCGACAGCGCGTTCAAGCTGGCGTTCCTCTTCTATCTGAACGCGTTCTTCCGGCTCAGCCCGCTGCTTCCGCTCGACGGGCAATACCTGCTGACCGACTGGCTGGAGATCCCGCAGCTGCGGGTACGCGCGCTGGCCTGGATCGGTGGTCTGCTGCGTGGCCGGTCGGCGCGCTGGTCGGCGCTCGACCGCGAGGGCCGGCTGATCGGCCTGTACGCCTTCGTCGCCGTGGCCTGGCTCGTCGTCGCCGTCAACCTGGCCGTCCTGCTCTGGTCCGACCGGATCTCCGGGCTCGCCACCGGCCTGTGGCACGACGGCCCGTTGAGCGTGCTGCTTTTCCTGGTGATCGTGCTCGGCGTCGCGGCGCCCCTGTGCTACTTCCTGCTCGCCCGACTCAGTCGGGGGTGGGCCACCTTCCGGCGACGCCGCGCGGAGAACGACCGGGAGGCAGACACCCCGCGCCGGGTCGCCGCCCTGCGAGCCTCCGACCTCGGCGGCCTGCCCGACCCGGCACTGCACGGGCTGGCCGCCCGGGCCCGCTGGGTGCACCCGCCGACCGGCCGCCAGATCGTGCGGGCCGGCGGCTCGCAGACCGCCGTCTATGTCGTGGTCGAGGGCGCGCTGGCGGCCCGCAAGCCCGGTGACACGCCCGGCACGATCCGGCACCAGACGGGGCCCGGCGGCGTCGTCGGCCTGGTCAACGCGCTCACCGGTCGGACAACTGAACTCGACTGGCACACCGCGGGCACCAGCCTGCTCGCGCTGCCGGCGGCGAACGTCGCGACCGTGATCGGCCCGCTGCCGGGCCCGCCGCAGGACCGGGTCGAGGCCGAGTCCCTGTTCGCCGACACCCCGGCGC
>DASWMR010000066.1:0-1583 GCA_036399635.1 Actinoplanes sp.
GGCCAACAGGTCCTCGACACTCTCACCGGCGCCACACCTACACCCGCCCCGGCCGCCACTCCCGCGCCATCCACGGCATCGCCGCCCACTCCTACGGCACCCAGCACGACGCCGCCGACATCCGCCGCGCGGACCGCACCCGGCACTAAGGCGTCGCCCGCGCCCCCAGCCGCATCCCCACCCGCAGCACCGACAGCGCAACGTGCCTCCCCCGGCCGTCCAACCAGATCCACCGCACCCACGGCACCCACCGCACCCACCGCGCCGGCCCATCACCTCCCCGATCTCTTCTTCGACGCCGACGAGGAGCCCCCACCCGAAGAGCACCCCGACTTCGACGATTACCGCTAGCTCGGCCACGCCACAGTGCCGCCCAAACATCCGATCTTGCGGAGTGAAGCCCACCGCCTGAAATCGCCCGGCGCAGCACGAATCAACAAGATCGAACAACAGCAGCGCCCGACAGCGAACGCCGCCCGGCCGAACGCCGCCCGGCCGAAGGCCGGTCAGGCCGCCTGGTGGAAGGCTCGGACCTGGTCCTCTACCTCGGCGCGCATCGACAGGAACGTGGGGAGGCGCTTGACCTCCAGCGGGCGCTCCTCCGGCAGCGGCACCTGCAGGTCGGCGGCCACCCGGCCCGGGTTGCAGGCCAGCACCACTACCCGCTGGCCCAGGAAGACGGCCTCCTCCACGTCGTGGGTGACCATGACGATCGTGGTGCCGGTGTCTCGCCATACTCGGCGCAGGAAGAGTTGCATGTCCTCCTTGGTCTGGACGTCCAGGGCGCCGAACGGCTCGTCCAGCAGGAGCACCGACGGCTCGCAGGCCAGGGCGCGGGCGATCGCCACCCGTTGGCGCTGTCCGCCGCTCAGTTGTTTCGGCAGGTGGTGGCGGAGGTTGGTGAGGCCGGTCTCGGCCAGGTACCAGTCGACGCGGCGGGCGCGTTCGGCTCGGCTCAGCGGTAGCAGCTCCAGGCCGAACGCCACGTTCTGCGCCACCGTGCGGAACGGGTAGACGGCGCCGGACTGGAAGACCAGGCCCCGGTCTGGGGCCGGGCCGGTGACTGGTACGCCGTCGAGGGTGACCCGCCCGGCGGTGGGGCGGGTCAGGCCGGCCACCAGGGACAGCAGGGTGGATTTGCCGGAGCCGCTCGCGCCGACCAGGCAGACGAACTCGCCGGCGGAGACGGTCAGCGTGACGTCGCGCAGGGCGGTGAAGTCGCCGAACCGCATGTCCACCGCGGACAGTGACAGCAGGGTCATACCCATCGCCCGATCCGGTCGCGCAGCAGCCGCAGCAGCACGTCGATGGCCAGGCCGATCACGGCGATCACCACCAGGATGGCGAAGATCCGGTCGCTGGCCAGGAAGCGTTGGCTGCGGGCGATCCGGTAGCCGAGGCCCTCCTCGCTGTTGATGAGTTCGGCCACCACGACGAAGTTCCAGGCGGCCGCGGCGTTCACCCGGACGCAGTCAATCATGCCGGGGAGCGCATGCGGGACGACCACCTTGCGCAGCACCTCGCCCCGGCGGGCGCCGAGGGTGTAGGAGACGTCGATGAGTTGGCGGGGCACCTGGCGGACC
>DASWMR010000067.1:0-5936 GCA_036399635.1 Actinoplanes sp.
GCCAACTCGATCCTGCCCGCTCACCGCGAGGACATCGAGTTGCAGACCGCCGACGGGCTCACCCTGGTCGGTGAGCTGGCGCGCCCCCTCGACCGCGACCCGGTCGGCACGCTGGTCTGCCTGCATCCGCTGCCCACGCACGGCGGCATGATGGACAGCCACGTCTTCCGCAAGGCCGCCTGGCGGCTCCCGGCGCTGGCCGGGATCGCGGTGCTGCGGTTCAACACCCGCGGCACGTCGAGCGTCCGCGGCACCAGCGAGGGCACCTTCTCCGCCGGCGTCGACGAGAAGTACGACGTGGCTGCCGCGATCGAGTACGCCGAGTTCGCCGACCTGCCGAACATCTGGTTGGTGGGCTGGTCGTTCGGCACTGACCTGACGCTGATGCACGGCCTGGACCCGGCGGTCGCCGGTGCGATCCTGCTCTCCCCGCCGCTGCGCTTCACCCAACCCGACCACCTGGCGGCGTGGTCGGCGGCGGGGACCCCGTTGACCGCGCTGATCCCGGAGTTCGACGACTACCTGCGCCCGGCCGAGGCACAGGACCGGTTCGCGGCGGTTCCGCACGCCGAGGTACTGCCGGTGGACGGCGCGAAGCACCTGTGGGTCGGCGACGCCGAGAAGGTGCTCGACGAGATCGTGCGTCGGGTTGCGCCGGGCACGCCGACGCCGCTGCCGAAGACGTGGGACGGTCCGATGCAGACCGGCGACATGAACGCGTACGCGGATCGAACGGTCGCCGCCTTCGCCGACACCCCGATGCCCGAGCCGGACGCGAGTTAGCGGGTCTGCTGGCTTGGCATGATCACTTCGCGGAAGATCAGCTGGATGGCCGCCACCATCGGGATCGCCACCAGCGCCCCCACCACGCCGAACAGGGACACGCCCAGCAGTGCGGCGACGACCGCGGCCACGTCGCTGACCTTGACCGAGCGACGCATCACGTTCGGGTAGATCAGGTAGTTCTCCACCTGCTGGTAGAGGACGAAGAAGACCAGGCAGACGACACCTTCGGTGACTGAGGACGCCAGGCCCACCACGCTCACGATGATCGCGCCCAGGGTGGCGCCGATCTGCGGGATCAGGTCGCAGATCGCGACCGCCACGGCCAGCGCGAACGGGTACGGCAGTTCGAGGATCATCGCCAGGACCCAGGTGCTGAAACCGGCCAGCACGGCGATCGCCAGGGCGCCGACCATGTACGCGCCGACCTTGGCGAGGATCTCGTCGGTGAGCAACCGGACCCGGGTACGCCGGGAGGCCGGCACCAGGGCATAGCCCGTTTCGCGGAGCCGGTCGAAGGCCGCCATGAAGTAGATGGTGAGCACCAGCACGGTGAGCGTGTTGAAGATCGTCCCGAAGAGCAGCTTCGCCCCGCCGACCACGCCGCCGACCGCGTTGCCGACGGTGCCCGCGTTGAGTGCGCTGTTGACCTTGTTGACGATGTCGTAGCGTTCGACGAGCTCGTTGACGGTCTCGCTGCGCTGCAGGTTCTGGATGTAGTCCGGCACGTTCTGGATCAGCTGGTTGGTCTGGCCGACCAGCGGTGGGATCAGCGCGATCAGGCCACCGGCGAGGATCCCGACAACGGTCAGCGCGACGATCGCCACCGCCGCGCCGCGGGGTACGCCCAATTTGCGCAGCCGCACCACGGCCGGGTTCAGGCCGATCGCCAGGAACAACGCGATGAAGATCAGGACCAGGATGGACGCCGCGTTGCGCAAACCCAGGAAGATCGCGTACGCCAGGATGACGCCCAGCCCGCCGAGCAGGCCGACCAGGAACGGGCTGCGACGGTTGAGTCGAGGCCCGGGCGCGCCGAAGCGCCCTTCCCGGGCATCCTCCTCGACCGCGTCACGCGGCTGTCGGCGATCACGCGCCACTGACGCGGGCGCGGGCGCGGAAGGGCTCGGCTCCGCGGGCCCGGCAGCCGGGGCGGGAGCAGGCGCCGGGGCGGGAGCGGGGGCGGCTGGCGCCGGGGCCGCTTCGTCGTCTGTGGTCACCGGGAACCTCCACGTCGGCGAGGGGAGAGCCCGGAGCAATGTCTGCCGAACGTCTCGGCGGGGGACGCTAGTGCCGCCGAAGGTGCGACCGCCACCCGTTAGTCGGCGTCGGCGCCGACCCGGCTGACGGGGGGCACGGTCACCTTTGCGGAGCCGGAGACCTTGGCGGGGGCCGGCGGCGCGGTCGAGGCCGACGCTGTCGGGGCCGCCGGGGACGTCGGGGCGGCGTGCTGGCCGGTCGGCTTCTCCGGGGCGGCGTGTGCACCCACCGGGCCGCCGGACGTGCTCCGGTCGTCGTCCGGGTCGTCGTCGTCCGGTGAGGCGGCGGCGGCCAGCACGGCGGCGGCGGCCAACTCGGCCACCCGCTTCGCCTCGCGCTGCACCTGACGGCGTACGTCTGCGGCGTGCCTCTCGGCGGCATCGCCGGCGCGCTTCGCATCGGTGAGCCGGACCAGCTCCTTGTCGAGTTCCTTCTGGGTTTCGGCCAGGCGCTGACGCACTCGGCCGGCCTCCTCCTCGCCGGTGCGGGCGCGCTCCTGCGCGGTGGCCAGCTGCTGGTTCGCCTCGGCGACCTTGGCCAGGGCGGCCTCCAGCTCGCGGCCGGCCTGGGTGATCTTTTCCTGCTGGCCGACGATGCCGTTGCGGATAGCGGTGGCCTGCTCGTCGGAGCGGCGGAGCACCTCTTCCGCGTACTTGTCGGCCTCGCTGCGCAGGTCGGCGCACTGCTGCTCGACGTTCGTGCGCAGCTTGCCCAGTTCCTGGGCCAGGGTCTGCCGCTTCTGCCCCAGCTCCTGTTCCAGTGCCGCCGTCCGCTCCCGCACGTCCCGGTCGGCTGTGGCGCGCAGGGCGCCGACCTCCTGCTCGGCCCGCTCGCGCAGCGCCTTGACCTCCTGGTCGGCCTGCGCGCGGGTGGACTGGGCATAGCTGTCGGCCTCGGCGCGGGCGCGCTGCGCCTCCTGCGTCGCACGCTCGGTGAGCTGCTGCGCCTCGGCGCGGGCCCGGGCCAGCGTGGCCTCGACCTCACGGTGGATCTGCTCGGCGGACTGGCGGGCGTCGGCCAGGGTCTTCTCGGCGGCGGCGCGCTTGGCGGCGTCGGCGCGCGCCTCCTCGGCGCGGCGGGCGGCCAGCGTTATCTCGAAGTCGCGGATGCCGTTCTGCGCGTGTGCCTCGGCCTCGGCGCGGATCCGCTCGGCCTCGGCGAGGCGGCCGGCGATGTCGTCGGTGGCCGACGCCTTGATCGCCTCGGCCTGCTCCTCGGCGGTCGCGAGGATCAGCTCGACCCGCGGGCCCAGGTGGCGGAACGAGACCTCGCCGCCGATCCCGGAGTCGCGGCGGGCCTGGGTGACGTCCTGCTGGAGCCGCTCGATCTGGCTGGCCATCGCCTGGATCTGCGAATAGGCCTGCTCGCGCTCGGCGGCGAGGGCGGCGATCTCGTTCTCGGCCCGGGCGACGTACCGTTCGACCTGCTTCTTCTCGTACCCCCGCAGGGCGGTCTCGAAGCTGGGCTCGGTGGCCGCCGCGTCTCCGCCGAGACCGAAGATTTCACCGCCGTGCGACATGCTGTCCATCCTCACATACGCACCGTCCCGCACAAGACGGGTACACACCGTCCGCGGCACAGTATGCGTCTAGTTGTGATTTGTCGGAGCCCGCCGAGATCGGCGGGTCTACGCAGCGAGAACGAGTCAGGCCGCACCGGAGAAACTCCGGCACGGCCCGCATCGATGTGTATGACCGCCGCGGTTACACCGTCGCGCACCATCTGCGAGCGCGCAACCTCAGCTGCCGTGGCGTTCGACTCAGGAGTTCGTCCTGACCCCCACGGTCTTGTCGGCCTCCGGCTTGACCGGCTCGGCAACCCGCTGAGCGGGCTTTTCCTGCTTGGTCGCCTGGGTCGGCGCCTCGGCCGTCTTGGCCGGCCCGACGCCCGGCACCAGGCCGGAGAGGCCGGAGAGCATCTGGCCGAGCTGGGTGGTGACCGCGTCCTTCTGCCGGGTGAGGTTTTCGACCTCCCGCTTCGCGGCCTGAGTGGTCCGCTCGGCCTCCCCACGGGCGTCGCCGAGCAGCCGCTGAGCCTCGGCCCGGGCCTCGGCGGTGGTCTTCTCGGACAGGGCACGGGCCTTCTCGGTGACCTCGGCGGCGTGCCGCTCGGACTCGACCCGGCGCTGCTCGGCGCGCTGCTGGATCTCCTTGGACCGGTCCTCCGCGGCGCGGGCCCGCTCCTCGGCCTCGGCCACCATCTTCTGGATCGCGTTGACCTGGGCGGTGTGCCGCTGGGATTCCTCCCGCTCGGCCTTCTCCCGCCGCTCGGCGGTCTCCAGCGCGAGGGCCTGGAGGTCCTTGTCGCGCTTGTCGCGGGCGTCGGTGAGCAGCTTGGTGGCCTCGGCGCGCTTCTCCTCCGCGTCGCGTGACGCCTTCGCCCGCAGCTGGGTGATCTCCCGCTCGGCGGTGGCGCGCAACGACGCGACCTCGCGCTCGACTGTCGACTTGAGCTCGGCGACCTCGTGTGCGGTGACCGTGCGCAGCTGCTTGGTCTCGCGGTCGGCGTCGGACCGTAGGGTGTCCGCCTCGCGGCGGGCCTGCACCCGGGCCTCGGCGGCCTCCCGCTCAGCGGCGGTGCGCACCTGGCCGGTCTCGCGCTCGACGGTCGCCTTCATCGCGGCGGCCTCGGCGCGGGCCTTGTCGGTGATCTCGCGCGCCTCGAGGCGGGCGGCGGAGAGGATGCCCTCGGACTCCCGCTTGGCCTCGCTGCGGTGGTCGTTCGCCTGCTCCTCAGCCAGCCGCAGGATCTGCTCGACCCGGGTGCCCAGCCCGGAGAGCGTCGGCCGATTGTTCTCCTCCAGCAGTTTGTTGCTGTCGGTCAGTTTCTGTTCGAGCGCGGCGAGCCGCTGCTCGGCCTGGCGCAGCCGGCGCTGCGCATCATTCATTCGCTGCTCGGCCTCGCCACGGGCCTGCTCTGACTGGTTGAGCGCCGCGACCAACCGGCCGAGGTGCCCATCCACCTGCCCGCGGTCATATCCCCGGAGCACGACGGTGAAGTCGTGCTGAGAATTCGCGGTGTCGAAGAATGCCAAGTTCTGATCCTGCTGCTGGGGCATTGGGTCATCCTGGCGAAGTCGCCGGAGCCACGCAAGAGTGAACGGGCATCAGAACGGACACGTAGATCAGCTTTGAGCTGGCCTGGAGTGGTGGTGTCGACCTTTCGGGCAGCACCGGAAAGCCGCCCGGTCGGCCACGGCCGCCGCGCTGTCACCTGCGATCTCCGGCGTTCGGCCACGGCCAGCCGGTTGCCGGTGTTCTATGTCCGCCGATCCTGCCAGTCCGCGAGGTTGCCGTCAGGGTGATTCACTCGATAGAGGTGCAGACCTGGCAACCTGGACTAATTCCACTAAAACCCCGCCCGCGTCCTTGGGGTGCACAAAGTTGATGCGCGAGCCGGCTGTGCCCCGCCGCGCTGTGTCGTAGAGCAGGCGAAGTCCGCGGGTCCGCAAGGCCGCCGCGGTCGCCTCCACGTCGGCGACCGTATAGGCGAGCTGCTGCAGGCCGGGGCCGCTGCGATCGAGAAACCGCGCGATCGCCGAGTCGGGTCGGGCCGGGGCGAGCAATTGGATCCGCGGCCCGGTGCCGTCGCCGACCGCGAGCATGGCCTCCCGTACCCCTTGGTCCTCGTTTGTCTCCTGGTGTACGCATCGCATTCCGAAGATTTCCGCGTAGAAGCGAATGGCTTCGTCGAGGTCCGCGACGGCAATGCCCACATGATCCACGCGCAGGAGGCCGACATCGGCGAATGTGACATTCTCGGGAGGGTGGTCGCTAGGAGGTCCCTGGGTCATCCTATTAGTCTGGACTAAACGTCCGTTAAGGCAACCCGGCATCCCCGATTCGGCCTGCCGGCGGACATTCCGCACTAACGAACGGAAGTATCGTGACCAG
>DASWMR010000068.1:0-7588 GCA_036399635.1 Actinoplanes sp.
CCCCGTACCGATGGTGATCGCCATGCCGCCGCACAGCCGTTCCCGCGCCCTGGCGCACCTGATCCCCGGACCGCAACCCGGCTGTGATGTCGTTAACCTCGTTGTAAGGGCTGGTCGATACCATTCGGCATGACCTCGCCCGGCCCCTTGGCCCGTTATCTGCGGGCCCGGCGGCAACGACTGCAGCCGCAGGACGTCGGCTTGGCGGCGGGCAGCGGGCAGCGGCGGGTGGTCGGCCTCCGGCGCGAAGAAGTCGCGGTCCTCGCCGGCATCAGTACCGATTACTACCTCCGTCTCGAGCAGGGACGCGACGCGCATCCGTCGGCAAAAGTGCTAGATGCGCTGGCGCGGGCGCTGCAGCTGGACCGGGTGGCGACCGCATACCTGCACGGGCTGGCGCAACCGTTGAGCGCACCGGGCGGCACTCACCCGGGCGACTTCGTGCCGCAGAGCACTCGCTGGTTGATTGATTCCTGGCCGCTGACCGCGGCCGTCATCCACAATCGCTACATCGAGGTGCTCGCATCCAATGCGCTGGCGCGAGCTCTGAACCCGAATTACCGGATCGGCGTCAACAGCGTGCTCTCGCTCCTGCTGGACCCGTCCGAACGCACCTTCCACACGGACTGGGAGGCGCTCGCCGCCCGCTCCGTCGCCCTACTGCGCAGCATGGCTGACACGCACCGCGACGATCACCGCTTGCGCACCGTCGTCGCGGAGGGATCCGCCGGGAGTGCGATGTTCCGGGAGTTCTGGGATCGACATGACGTCGCGCAGGTCGGCGACGGGGTGCACGTCGTCAACCATCCGGCCGCCGGTCAGCTCACGCTCCACTATCTACGGCTCCCCCTGGTCGGCACCGAGGGTCAGTCGATCTTCCTCTACACCGCGCAGCCGGACACATCGAGCGCCGCTGCGCTGCGGCACCTTGCGGGCCCAGGGTGGGAACAGCAGGGACAGGGAGAAACTCCAGCGCCGGTCTAGCGTCATCGCCATGGACCTCGCACTGGCAGGCAAAGTCGCGGTAGTCACCGGTGCGAGCAAGGGGATCGGTTTGGCGATCACTCGGGCACTCGTCAGTGAAGGCGTGAACGTGGTCGCCGGCGCACGATCGGTCACCGACGAGCTCGTCGCCCTCTCCGGCACCGGTCAGGTGCTCGCCGTCCCCGTCGACCTGTCCGACGCCGAGGCACCCGCGCAGCTGGTGTCCCGGTCGGCGCACTTCGGCGGGCTCGACATCGTGGTCAACAACGTCGGCGCCGTCACTCCGCGTACCGCCGGCTTTCTGCAGGTCAGTGACGATGACTGGCATTCCACCCTCAACCTCACCCTGATGGCAGCCGTACGCACCACGCGTGCGGCGATTCCGCTGCTGATCGAGCGAGGGGGCGGAACGGTCGTCACGATCTGCTCGGTCAACGCCTACCTGCCGGACCCCGGCGTGATCGACTACTCGGCCACCAAGGCCGCGGTGTGGAACCTGTCCAAGTCGCTGTCGAAGGAGTTCGGCGCGCAGGGACTGCGGTTCAACACGATCAGTCCCGGGCCGGTCTCCACCCCGCTGTGGCTCGGCGAGCACGGCGTCGCAGCCACCGTCGCCAAGAGCATGGGCATCTCGCCCGACGAGGCCCGCCGCCGGATCATCGAGGGCGGCGGCGGTTTCTCCACCGGCCGTTTCACCGAACCCGAAGAGGTTGCGGACCTCGCGCTCCTGCTCGCCAGTGGCCGTGCCGGCAATGTGACAGGCGCCGACGTCCTGATCGACGGCGGGCTGGCCAAGCAACTGTGAACACACCCTGAGAAAGGCACACCATGCCCGGAAGACCCGTCGTTTTCATCCACGGACTCTGGATCCACTCCTCCGCGTGGGCGCCCTGGCTCGACCTCTTCGCCGGCCAGGGCTACCAGCCGGTCGCGCCGGGCTGGCCCGGCGACGCTGCCACGGTCGCCGAGACCCGCGCCGCCGCAGACGCGCTCGACGACGTGGGCATCGAGCAGATCTGCCACCACTACGCCGACCACATCGACACCCTCGAGACCAAGCCGATCGTCGTCGGCCACTCGTTCGGCGGTCTCATCGCCCAGGAACTCCTGGCCAACAACCTGGCAGTCGCCGCCGTCGCGATCGACCCGGCGCCCATCAAGGGCGTGAAGACGCTGCCGTTCTCGCAGCTGCGCTCCGGCTTCCCGGTGCTGGGCAACCCGGCGAACAAGAAGCGCACGGTCTCACTGACCGCGAAGCAGTTCCGCTACAGCTTCGGCAACGCCCTCACCGAGCAGGAGTCCGATGCGCTCTTCGAAGCGTGGACGATCCCCGGCCCGGGCCGACCGCTGTTCGAGGACGCCACCGCGAACTTCTCCCGCAACTCACCGGCCAAAGTGCAAACCCACCAGGCGGTACGCGGCCCCCTGCTGCTGATCTCCGGCGACAAGGACCACACGGTACCCAAGGCGGTCACCCTCGAGGTGGCGAAGATGTACGAGAACAGCCCGGACTCGATCACCGAATACCGCGAGTTCGCCGGCCGCGGCCACTCGCTCACCATCGATGCCGGCTGGCGCACCATCGCCGACTCGACGCTCGAGTGGCTCGCCACGCAGCGACTAGACGCACAGTACCTCGACGCGCCACTGCCGGTGTCCGACACCGTCGCCTGAGAGACAGCAGTGCCGGACCGAACCCAGCTGTTCCGTGAGCACCTGCTTGCACCGTCGGCGTCGGAGCGTCGTCGGTGCAGCAGGCGAGCCGGCCGACCGCGACGCCGGCAACCGCATCAAGCCAGCCGGCTCGCACCAGCAAGTCCGGAACGTGGCGCCGCGCTTGCCCGCGCGCCCTCGAACCACTCATCGAGGCCCGAACGCCTCAGCCTGTCTCAAGCACCCCGACATCATCTCCGGTCGCCCCGAACGTGATCGTTTTCGCCCCCCGTCGGGGAAACGCCCGAGAGCTACAGGTGCCCGGTGTCGTTGAAGCTGAGAAGGGTCGGTGGTCGATCGGAATCCCACTGCACGATGGTGATCCCGCAGTTGGCCTGGTTGAGGCCGATCCAACGCCACTCTGGGGCATCAAGCACATGGCGGACGAACCAGCCGATCACGAAGTTGTGCGTGATCAGCAGCTCATGCCGGTCCTCCTCGCCGGTGACGCCCAAGTGGTCGACGGCGGCGCGCAGGGCAGCGGCGTCCTCGTCGCGCTCGTCGGCGGGCACGCGGTCGAGCCAGGCATGCCACCGGTCCGGGTATAGGCCACGTCGCTCGACGGAGGGCACCGGCGTTCGGTCCGCCATCAGATCGCAGCCGTGCCTCGGCACCTGCGGGAGATGGCCGGCGACGATGTCGACGGTTTGGACCACTCGGGTCAACCGGCTGTAGTGGATGGCAGAGAAGGGCACTGTGCGGAGCGGCTGGCCCAGCTTGTCCGCCTGCTCACGACCGAGCTGCGAAAGACCACCGTTTCTGGAGTGGTCGGCCGGGTCCTGCTCGCCGTGACGGACGAGGTAGAGCAGTGTTCGAGCCATTGATGCACACCCTCCGGATCTGTTCAGGCAAGGCCAGCGACAGGCGTCCGCCAAGGCCGCGGGCAGATGGACCTGCCTGGGCACAGACGCTGGCGTTGCTTCTTGCCGGTGCTGACTCAACGCGGGTACGCCCAGGCCGGTCATGCCTCCGGGCGCACCGTGCCGTCCCGCGGATCACCGTCTCGCAGGCGGGTACGCCCAGGCCGGTCATGCCTCCGGGCGCACCGTGCCGTCCCGCGGATCACCGTCTTGCAGGCCGAATCGGAGAATAGCCAGCATTCGACGCGCACCGTCGGTGTCCGCGCCGGCCACGGCGACGGCGCTGAGCAGCGCGAGCAGGTCGCGGCCGGTGATCTGCGCCCGGACCGCGCCGGTGGCCTGAGCGGCGGCGAGGAGCCGGGCCGCGGTGGCGGTGATCGTCGCGTGCCAGTGGTTGAACACCTCGGTGCGGCGGCCGTCGACGGTTTCGGTGATGGCCAGGGCGAGGTTGCGCTTGCTGGCGACGTGGACGACGAACTCGTCCAGCCACTCGAACAGCGCCGCCTCGGCCGAGCGGTCACCCAGCGGGCGGTCGGCTCGCCGGCAGAGTTCGGTCACCTGGCCGCCGTAGACCGCCACCAGCAGGTCGCTGCGAGTGGGGAAGTGCCGGTAGAGCGTCGCGTTGCCCACCCCGGCCCGGCGTGCGACCTCGTCGAACGGCACGTCCGGGCCACGCTCGGCGAACAGTTGTTCGGCAGCGGCGAGAATCGCGCCGGCGTTCCGGGTGGCGTCGGCCCGCCGTGCCTGAGCCATGCTGTCGCCTTCGAAAGTCGGTAAGTGGGGATCTCCCCGATAATCTACACTGCCCTAAATGGGGATCTCCCCGGATTGGAAGGACAGAGATGACACTTCGTGTCGAAGACCGGCTGGACATCACCGAGCTGATCGCGCTGCACGGTCAGCTCGTCGACGACGGCGAGATGGAGCGGATGGGAGAGGTGTTCGCCACTGACGTGATCCACGACCTCACCGACCTGGGGATGGGCATCGTGACCGGGCTCGGCCTGTTCCGCGCGCTCGACCCGAGCGTCGAGCACCCGGTCGGGCACCACGTGACCAACACCGTGCTCACCGCGCTCGAGGACGGCCGGGCACACGCGCGCTCCAAGGGAATCGGGGTGCGAGCGGACGGCACTGCCGGCAGCGTCGTCTATGAGGACATCGTCGAACGGCGGCCGGAAGGGTGGCGCATCGTGCGGCGGCGGGTCGCGGTCCGCCGCACCCCGGTCGGCGCCTGAGCCGCGGCGCCGCCGCCTAGGGTCTGTCGGATCACGCAGGCTACGGCGTGGCGCCGGTGGTGGCTGGCGGCGTCGGCAGGATGCCCGAATACCGGTAGGCGGCCGCGCCCTGCGGCCGACGCCAGCCACACCTGGACCTCATGGCTCCCGCTTGATTCACCAGACAGGCCCCTAAGTGTTGCGCTTGAGGGCGTCCTCCCAGCCCGGGAGGGTGGCCGCGGCCCGCTCCCCCGGGCCCACGTAGTCGGCCGACGGGCGGATGATCTTGCCGAGGCGCTTCTGTTCGAGGATGTGTGCGCTCCAGCCCGCCGTCCGCGCGCACGTGAACAGCGGCGTCAGCAGCTCCGCCGGCACCTGCGCAAAATCGAGCACGATCGCCGCCCAGTATTCGACGTTCGTCGCGAGCACCCGGTCGGGCTTGCGGTCGCGGAGTTCGGTCAAGGCGGCCTCCTCCAGAGCCAGCGCGACCTCGTAGCGGGGCGCGCCCAGCTCGCGGGCCGCCTCGCGCAAGATCCGGGCGCGCGGGTCCTCGGCGCGGTAGATGGCGTGGCCGAAGCCCATCAGCCGGCGGCCACTGTCGAGTTCGCGCTTGACGAACGCCCGCGGGTCACCGCCGCGCTCGACCGCCTCGACCATGCTCAGCGCCCGGGCCGGCGCACCACCGTGCAGCGGGCCGGAAAGGGCAGCAACGGCGGCGGAGAGGCAGGCCGGAACGTCCGCGCCGGTGCTGGCGACCACCCGCGCGGTGAACGTCGACGCGTTCATGCCGTGCTCGGCGGCGCAGACCCAGTAGCGGTCGATGGCGGCCACGTGCCGCGGGTCCGGCTCGCCCTGCCAGCGAATCATGAAGCGTTCGGTCGGGGTGCGGCCGGCATCGACGATCCGTTGCGGCACGGCGGGCCGGCGCAGGCCGCGGGCCGCCTGAGCGACGTACGACAGCATCGTCACCGAGGCGCGCGCGAGGTCGGACCGGGCCTGGGCGGCGTCGATGTCGATCAGGGGCCGCATCCCCCAGTAGGGCGCGAGCATCGACACCGCCGCCTGCACGTCGGCGCGTACGTCGCCGGAATGCACCGGCAGGGGGAACGGCTCGGCGGCCGGCAGGCCGGCCCGGAAGTCGCCGTCGGCCAGCAGGCCCCACACATCGCCGAACGAGACGTGCCCCGCCAAGTCGCGGACGTCCACTCCGCGGTAGCGCAATACGCCGCCGTCCCGATCGGGTTCGGCGATCTCGGTGTCGAACGCGACGACACCGGCCAGTCCTGGATTGACAGTCAACATGACATCATCATGAGACGAAGACGTATTGATGTCAACATTGATCCAGTCAATATGAGACTATCTCCACATGCCCCTCGACACTCAACTTATGAGCACCGAACAGGTCGCCGACCGCCTCGGCGTAAAGCCCGCAACCGTCTACGCCTACGTCAGCCGCGGCCTACTCCGCAGCCTGCGCAATGCGGACGGCAAGGGCAGCCTGTTCGCCAAGCCAGACGTGGACGCCTTCGTGGCCGGCCGCAAACGCTCGACCACCCCCGGCATCCAGACCGGGATCACCCTCATCCGCGACGGCAACCTGTATTACCGCGGCCGGGACGCCGGTGTGCTCGCCCGGACGGCAACCTTCGAGTCGGTCGCGACCCTACTCTGGACAGCCGACCAGGAGCACGTCGATCTCCGCCCGGCTGTGGACGTGCTCGAGGTGGCCACCGCCGCCATCGAGCCGCTGCCGCTGCGCAGCCGGGTGACCGATCGGCTCCGGGTGATCGTCGCCGCGTCGGCCGCCGCCGACCCGTTGCGCTTCGACACCAGCCTGACCGCGGTCGTCCGCACCGGCCGGGCCCTGCTCGCGACCATGGTGGCGGCCCTGCCGGCCGGCAGCCGAACCCGCGACGACATCGCCCGGGAGCTGTCCGGGGAGGCCCGCCTGGCGCGTACGCTCTGGCACCGTCTCTGCCAGCGCTACCCGTCAGACGGCGACTGCGACACCCTCAACGCGGCCATGGTGCTGCTCGCCGACCACGACATCGCGGCCTCGACTTTGGCCGCACGGGTCGCGGCCTCGACCCGCGCCCACCCTTACGCGGTGGTCGGCGCCGGCCTCGCCACCCTGGACGGCCCGCTGCACGGCGCCGCGAGCGGCCTGGCCTACGAGTTGCTGAACGAGGCGATGAGCCGCACCGACCCGATGAGCACGATCACCGACCGGCTGCGCGGGGGCGGGCAGGTGCCGGGCTTCGGTCACCCGCTCTACCCCGACGGCGACCCGCGCGCGGTGATCCTCCTGGAGATGCTCGACGACGGCCCGGTGCGGCTCACCGCCGAGGCGCTGAGCAGGGCGATGCTCGAGCGCTCCGGCACCCATCCGAACATCGACTTCGCGCTGGCGGTGCTCACCCTCTCGAACGACATGCCCGCCGACTCCGGCGAGGCCATCTTCGCGGTGGCACGCACGGCCGGATGGTTGGCGCACGCTCTGGAGGAGTACGCCGACCGGCCGCTCCGCTTCCGCCCAAACGGCCAGTACTCAGGACCGCCGCCGGCCGCGTGACGATGCCGAACCAAACGAGCCACGGCAATAAGTGCGATTAGACGTTTCCGGGCTCGGCATCCGGCTGGCATGACGACACCGACCGACAACCAGTTCGCCGTGGTCACCAGCGCTGCCAGCGGCACGGCTACCAGCTGGCCGGAAGTTGGCCGAGCGCGGCTACGACCTGTTGATCATTGCCGAGGACGATGGCATCGAGCTGGCCGCGGGCAATCTGCGGCGCGACGGCGAGAACCAGG
>DASWMR010000069.1:0-3515 GCA_036399635.1 Actinoplanes sp.
GTTCCCGAGGGTTACGGGCTCGCCAATCATCCGCCGGCCAATCACGGTCCGCGGCAGCCCCGCCCGGGCCCGTGGAACGCACCGCGCAACCCCCGGAGCCCGGCCACGGTCGTGGCGCCGGTGAGCCCACCCCCCGCTGGTCTGCGGGTGCCGCCCGCGGTCCAGCCGGCCGGGGCGGCCCGCGGCAGTGGGTCGCGGCAGCCCGGCGGCCCCCTCCTGGAGGACGACCGCCCGGCAAGCGAGCACGGCGAAGACGAACTCCCGACCGCTGACCTGCACACCGAGGTCACGACGGGGACGAAGGGACGCCCGGACAACGCGTCGCCGCTCGCGGCGGCCGGCCGGGACGACCGGGTACGCAACCTGGCCTCCGACCGGCACTGGTCCGAGCGCCGCAACCGCTCGTCGGCGGCCCGACCGCTGGCCCGACCGTTCGCCCGGGTGCGCGGGCGGCACGCGGCGATGTCGCGACGGCAGCGGTGGGAGCGCCGCTACGTGCGCAATCTGGTGTTCTGCGACCTGTTCGCCGGCACCACGGCGGGGGCGGCGACCTTCGGGCTGCGGTTCGGCGACGACGTGACCTCGTACAACCGGCACTACATGATCCTCTCCGCGCTTCTACCGGCGGTCCTGCTGATGGTGCTGGCGGTCTCCCGGGCGTACGAGCGGCGGTTTCTCTTCGTTGGCACCGACGAGTACCAGCGCGTCTTCCGGGGTGGGGTCGGACTGCTGGCGTGGGCGGCCGTGGTGTCGTACGCGCTCGATCTGGACCTGGCGCGCGGCTATGTCCTCGCCGCCCTGCCCACCGCGACCGCCCTGTCGGTGGTGTTGCGTTTCGCCCTGCGTAAGCGGCTGCACGTGGCCCGGGCCCGCGGGGAGAGCCTGCGCCGGGTGATCCTGGTCGGCCATGAGCTGTCGGTGATCGGGATGACCCGGCAGTTGCGCCGCGAGCGCTACCACGGCTTGGAGGTGGTGGGCGCGTGCCTGCCGCCGGGGCACGACGGCGTCGGGGTGAGCGACGGACCGCAGGGTCTGATCGTGTACGGGACGTTCGACGACGTGGCGAGCGCGGTCGAGCAGGCCGACGCGGACACCGTGGTGGTGCTGAGCTGCCCGGAGCTGGACGGTGCGCTGCTGCGTCGGCTGGCCTGGCGGCTGGAGCGCGACGAGGTCGACCTCGTGGTGGCCAGTGCGCTGGTCGACGTGGCGGGTGCCCGCACCACGATCCGGCCGTTCGACGGGCTGCCGATGCTGCATGTCGAGCATCCCCGGCTGCATGGCGGATCCCGGCTGGTCAAGGACCTCTTCGATCGGATCGGTGCGGTGCTCCTGCTGGTCTTCTTCGGGCCGGTGCTGCTGACCGTCGCACTGTGTGTGCGGTGTACCTCCCGTGGCCCGGTACTCTTTCGGCAGGTGCGGGTGGGTCGGGACGGCCGCCTGTTCCGCATCTTCAAGTTCCGCAGTATGTATGTGGATGCCGAGGCGCGGCTGGCCGAGCTGCGGCACCTGAACGAGCACGACGGCGTGCTCTTCAAGATCCGAGACGATCCGCGGGTGACCCGGGTCGGGCATTATCTGCGGCGGTTCTCCCTGGACGAGCTGCCGCAGCTACTCAACGTGCTGCTCGGGCAGATGTCGCTGGTCGGTCCGCGTCCGCCGCTGCCGTCCGAGGTGGCCGTCTACGCCGACGACGTGCGACGCCGGCTGGCCGTCAAACCGGGCATGACCGGCCTGTGGCAGGTTTCCGGACGATCGGACCTGCCGTGGGAGGAAGCCGTCCGGTTGGACCTGCGCTATGTGGAGAACTGGTCCCTCAGTTTGGACCTCGTGATCCTATTACGGACCATGACGGCTGTGGTGCGGTCCTCGGGCGCGTACTGAAAGGCCGTCAGTGTGGATAGGCTTCAGCCCGCCTCAGCGGCGGTTGGATGGAGGAGCGGCATGATGGGCGAGCAGACCGAGGCGTCGGCGCGCGTAGCGGTCCAGCGGGACGGCGGCGCGGACGTCGGCACCCCGCCCGTGATCGACGCGGCGTTCGCGCGCTGGCTCGCGGACCGCGCCGGTCAGCTGCTACTTCAGGTGCGCGCCGAGGTGGGCTACGCCGACGGCACGGCGCTCAAGGCGGCCGGTGACAAGGCCGCGCACGACCTGCTCCGTGCCGAGCTGGCCCGCTGGCGGCCGGCCGACGCGGTGCTGTCCGAGGAGGACGACCACGCCCGGGTGGCGTGGCAGGACGGTGAGCACAGCACGGTCCGCCCGGAGCGGCTCGGCGCGAGCCGGGTCTGGATCATCGACCCGCTGGACGGCACCCGGGAGTTCTCCGAGCAGGGCCGCACCGACTGGGCGGTGCACGTGGCGCTCTGGACCGCCGACTGTTCGAGCCCGAGCTGCCTGGCCGCGGGTGCGGTCGCGATGCCCGCCCAGCACCGCACGCTCGCCACCGACCACGCGCCGGCCTATCCGCCGCTGCCGCTGGAGGCGGCCACCGGCGGCCCGATCCGGATCGCCGCGAGCCGCACCCGGCCGCCGGCCTTCGTCACCGCGCTCGCCGCCGACATCGGGGCCGGGCTGGTGCCGATGGGCTCGGCCGGGGTGAAGATCGCCGCGGTGATCAACGGGGAGGCGGACGCGTACGTGCACGCGGGCGGTCAGTACGAGTGGGACTCGGCCGCGCCGGTCGCTGTGGCGCTGGCCACCGGCCTGCACGCTAGCCGAATCGACGGTTCTGCGCTGAAATACAACGAGGCCGACCCGAAGTTGCCGGATCTGGTGGTGTGCCGGAAGGATCTCGCTCCACGGTTGCTTGCAGCGTTGCAGCGTCACCTGCCGTCACAATGACGGTCCACCGGTAACGGCCGTCATTCCCCCGAAAGGTCTGGAAACACCGATGAGCCAGACGAAGCCCTATCGCGTATCGCATCTGGATGCTCTCGAGGCCGAGAGCATCTTCGTGATGCGCGAGGTGATGGCCGAGTTCGAGCGTCCCGTCCTGCTCTTCTCCGGTGGCAAGGACTCGATCGTGATGCTGCGGCTCGCCGAGAAGGCGTTCACGCCGGCCCGGATCCCGTTCCCGGTCATGCACATCGACACCGGTCACAACTTTCCCGAGGTGATGGAGTACCGCGACGCACGCGTCGCGACGCTCGGCCTCAACCTGGTGGTGGCCAGCGTCCCGGAGGCGATCGAGACCGGCCTGGTGCGCGAGCTGCCGGACGGCACCCGCAACCGGATCCAGACCCCGGTGCTGCTGCACGCGGTGGAGAAGTACCGGTTCGACGCCCTCTTCGGGGGTGCCCGCCGCGACGAAGAGAAGGCCCGCGCCAAGGAGCGGA
Organism: Actinoplanes sp.; assembly: GCA_036399635.1. Taxonomy (GTDB): domain Bacteria; phylum Actinomycetota; class Actinomycetes; order Mycobacteriales; family Micromonosporaceae; genus Actinoplanes. Next base: position 3,333 of record DASWMR010000069.1, read on the forward strand.
TGTTCAGCTTCCGTGACGAGTTCGGCCAGTGGGATCCGAAGAACCAGCGGCCCGAGCTGTGGTCGCTCTACAACGGCCGGCACCACCCGGGCGAGTCGATCAGGGTGTTCCCCCTCTCCAACTGGACCGAGCTCGACGTGTGGCACTACATCGCCCAGGAGAAGCTCGCGCTGCCGGCCATCT
>DASWMR010000070.1:0-5235 GCA_036399635.1 Actinoplanes sp.
TCAACGAGCTACGCCCCGGGCAGATCGTCGTGGTCGACTGCGAAGGCGACCCGGAGAACACCGAGAAATCCAAGCTCGTCTTCCGCGGCGCCGACCGCGGAGTCCAGGTACCGACGACCTAGGCGCGGACGCGACGGTTGAAGCAACCGGACGGTTGCACTATGTTGGTGCAACCGTTCGGTTGCTCGTTGGAGGGGTGGAGATGACCGGGAACCTGCCCGAGGTGGTGTCGCGCGAGCAGTGGCTCGCCGCCCGCAAGACGTTGCTGGCCGCGGAAAAGGAGGTCACCCGCGCCCGGGACCGGGTGAACGCCGAACGCCGCCGCCTGCCGATGGTCCGCATCGACAAGCCGTACACGTTCGACGGCCCGGACGGGCGGATGACCCTGCTCGACCTGTTCGACGGCCGGCGACAGCTGGTGATGCACCACTTCATGTTCGGCCCGGACTGGGCCGAGGCCTGCCCGAGCTGCTCCTCCGCGGCGGACGGGATCGCCGGGCTGCGGCAACTGCACGTCCGCAACACGACCCTGGTGGCCGTCTCCCGCGCCGCGTACCCGAAGATCGCCGCCTTCCGCGACCGGATGGGCTGGGCCTTCCCGTGGTACTCCTCGTACGGCACCGACTTCAACTTCGACTTCCACGCCACCCTCGACGACCGGGTCGTGCCGGTGCTGCTGCACTTCCGCGACGAGGGCGAGCTCACGGACGCCGGAACGCCGTGGACGAACGGGCCGTGAACGCAGAGCATGCGCGGCGAGGAGATGCCGGGCATCAGCGCGTTCCTGCGGGTCGGCGACGACGTCTTCCACACCTATTCGACGTTCGGCCGTGGCATCGAGGAGTTTCACAACGGCTATCCGTACCTCGATCTCACCGCTCTCGGCCGCCAGGAGGCATGGGATGAACCCGAGGGCCGCGCGACACCCCTCGGCCTGCAGGTCGGCAGTCCCAACATGCGCCCACCCGACAGGTACGCCACCTGACCGCGGCCGTCGGTCAGGCGAGGTGGTCGACGATGCCCCGCAGGGCCGCGACCGTCTCCGCGTCGCGCTGCCCGTCGTCCTGGGTGGGCCACGCGCTGCATTTGACGATGACCACCTGCTCGGCCGGGGCGACGTACAGGTACTGCCCATGCACTCCCACCCCGGTGAACGCGCCGCTTGCGAGTGTCCACCAGTGGTTCGCGTACCCGTAATGGGAGTAACCGCTCGCGCCGAGCGCGCCCACCGCGAGATGTGCCGGGCGGGCCGCGCGGCTGCGGCGCACCCACTCGCGCGGCACCACCTGCTCGCCGGCGACCATGCCGTCGTTCGCCATCAGGTGCCCCAGCCGCGCCACATCGCGGGCGGTGGCGTTCAGCGAGCCGGCACCCACGGCGGTCCGCGGACGCTTGCGGGTCAGCCAGTAGTACGCGTCCCGGTCCGCGCCGAGACGACTCCAGAGCCGCTCCGAGGCGTACGCGGCAAGTGATCTTCCGGTGGCCGCCTCCAGCACCCAGCCGAGCAGCTGGCTGTCGAAGGTGGAGTAGTTGAAGCGGGCGCCGGCCTCGGCGGCCCGCGGCGCCGAGCGGAGCACCCCGGCCAGGTCGCCGCCGCCCAGCACCGCCCGCTCGAAGCGCTTGATGCCGCTGTCCGCCAGGTCCCACGTCTCGAGGTCACCCACGCCGCTGGTCATGTCGAGCAGGTCACCGAGCACCGTCCGCTCGTACGCGGTCCCGCCGAAGTCCGGCCGGTAGTGGATCACCCGGTCTTCGATGCCGCCGATCGCGCCCTCGGCCAGGGCGATGCCGACCAGCATCGACAAAACCGACTTGGAGACCGAGAAGAGCTGCATGCGCACCCGAGGCCCGGCAAACACCCCCGGGTACGCCTCGTGCACGACCACGCCGCGGCGCAGCACCACGAACGCGGTCGTGAAGGTACGCCGGTGCAGGTCGGACAGGTGGTGTTCGCGGCCGTCGAACTGGTAGGTCAGGTCGAGCGCCCGCGGCCGCACCGGAAGCGGCAGGTGCAGGCCGCCGCGGCGCACCGGCTCGGCCGGCATCACCCGGTTCATGTGGGTGAACGTCCACTCGTTGAACGGCCGCCGCATGATCAGGTCACCCTGCCGCTCCCACCACGAGGGTGCCCGGGTGGCTTCGATCGTGGGCTGTCCGACGGTGATGGTCATCTGCTTTCCCCCGTGCTTCCCGGCGGTCGGCCGACCCGGCCGCTCGCGTCAGTTCACGCTCGAAGCGGGGCCGAAGGTTCATCGGCCGGACGAGTCCACCCGCCTCTTGCTTTGCTCACTTATACGCACCACTAGTCAGGCCGGCTGCTAACCAGATAGTCTGCCTAGGTGATCGCGCCCCGTCCGTGGCTACACGGCTTCCTCGACCTGTGCCTGCTGGCGATGCTGCGGGAGCGGGCCGACTACGGCTACGGCCTATCCCAACGGCTCGCCGCCGCCGGCGTCGCCGACGTGCCCGGCGGCACCCTCTACCCCGCCCTGCTGCGACTGGAGCAGCAGGGCTTCGCCGTGCCGAGCTGGGCACCGTCCGAGGCCGGCCCCCGGCGGAAGTACTACGCGATCACCCCGGCCGGCAGCGCGGTGCTGGCGGCCCAGGCCGACGAGTGGCGGCAGTTCCGCGACGGCGTCGACACGCTGCTGACAGCGTGGCCGGCAATGACTGCCTCACCAGCCCACACTCCCTCATGAGCCCCGACTGCATCACCAGCCCCGACTGGCTCACCAGCGCTGCCACAACAGTCCTGAGTCCCTCACCAGTTCCTGACTGCCTCACCGGCGCCAACTGCTTCGCCGATGCCGAGTGCTTCGCCGAAGCCGGCCACTCCACCAATGCCAGCCACCCCACCAATGCCAGCCACTCCACCAATGCCAGCCACCCCACCAATGCCGGCTGCTTCGTCGAAGCCGACCGGTTCGCCGATGCTGCCGGCCGGCGACGCCGGGAGGGCGCATGAGTGACTGGGTTGGCCGGTTTGAGGCCGAGCTCGTCCGGCTCGGCATGCAGCCCGCCCGGGCGCGCACCCTCGGCGAGGAGACCGCGCAGCAGGCCGCCGAGCACGCCGGCACGCCCGGTGACCTGTTCGGACCGCCCCACCTGTACGCCGGCCATCTGATCGCCGAGCTGAAGGCACCGGGTGCGGCCCCGCCGCGTACCCGCCTCGATGCCGGACCGGTGCTCCTCAGTCTGACCGGCGTCACCAAGCGGTACCGGCGGCAGACCGTGCTCGCCGGGGTCGACCTGACGGTCCGCGGCGGCGAGGTGGCCGCGATCGTCGGCGCCAACGGTTGCGGCAAGTCGACCCTGCTGCGGATCTGCGCCGGGCTGACCCGGCCGACCTCGGGCACCGTGCGGCGCACCCGGCGGGTCGGGTTCGTCCCGCAGGACGGCGGCACGGCCGGCTGGCTGACGGCCGAGGAGCACTTCACGCTGTTCGGCGCGGCCGCCGGCATGGTGCCGCGGCGAGCCCGCTCCACCGGCGTACACCTGGCCGCCAAGCTTGCCTGGCGGCCCGCCCGGCAGCAGCCCGCCCAGCAGTTGTCCGGCGGCACCCGGCAGAAGCTGAACCTGGTGCTCGGCGAGTTGCACTCCCCCGACCTACTGCTGCTCGACGAGCCCTATCAGGGCTTCGACCAGGGCACCTATCTGGACTTCTGGCAGCAGGTCTTCGCCTGGCGGGACGCCGGCCGCGCGATCGTGGTGGTCACCCACCTGCTGCACGACCTCGACAATGTCGACCATGTGCTGGATCTGGGCGGGGAGGGCGACCGATGACCGCGTTCGTGGTGGCCGCGTTGTCCGCCCGGGAGGTGAGCCGGCGGCGCACCGCGCTGCTGCTAGTGATCGCCCTGCCGTTCTGGTTCTACCTGGTCCGCCGCGACATGGCCGGCCAGTCCACCCGGATGCTCGCGCTCGGCATCGCCTGGGCGATCTCCACGCTGACCCTGTTCGTGGTGAACTCGGCCCGCGGCGTCGACCCGAGGCTGCGGCTGACCGGCGCCTCGGTGACGAGCATCATCGGCGGCCGTCTGCTCGCGATGACCGGCGTCGGCCTGGCCATCTCCCTGGGCTACGGCGTCCTGCTCACCCTCGACCAGGACCTGGCGCACATGCCGGCCGCCGCCCTGATGCTGCTGCTCACCGTGCTGGTGGCGGCCCCGCTGGGCAGCCTGATCGGTGCCCTGCTGCCGCGCGAGCTGGAGGGAGCCCTGGCGCTACTCAGCATCTGCGCGGTGCAGATGCTGGCCGACCCGGCCGGACTGACCGCCAAGCTGATGCCGTTCTGGTCGACGCGCGAGGTGGGCACCTACGCGGTCGACGGCGGCAGCGTCGACCTGGTGTGGCGCGGCCTCACCCACGCGGCGGTGGTCTGGCTGCTCTGCACCGGCGCCACCCTGGCGGTGTTCCAATGGCGGTTACGGGTGGCACGCTATCCGGAACCCTGACACGCTGCAGCGGTGCCACCCGCGGAGATCTATGTCAGCACCGACGTCGAGACCGACGGCCCCATCCCCGGCCCACACTCGATGCTGAGCTTCGGATCCGCTGCGTACACCCGGGCCGGCGACCTGCTGGACACGTTCACCGCCAACCTGGTCACCCTGCCCGGCGCGGCCGGCCACCCCGACACGATGGCCTGGTGGGCGACCCAGCCACAGGCCTGGGCGGCCTGCCGCGCCGACGCCGAGGAGCCGGCCGCCGCGATGTCCCGCTACCGGGACTGGCTCACCGGGCTGCCCGGCCGCCCCGTCTTCGTCGGCTACCCCGCAGCCTTCGACTTCCTCTTCGTGTACTGGTATTTGATCCGGTTCACCGGTTCGAGCCCCTTCTCCCATTCGGCGCTCGACCTGAAGACGTACGCCATGGCTCTGCTCGGCACCGACTACCGGGCAACCGTGAAGCGCGCGATGCCGCGCGAGTGGTTCAGCGACTTCCCGCACAGCCACGTGGCCCTGGACGACGCCATAGAGCAGGGCGCCTTGTTCTGCGCCATGCTGGCCGCCAACCCGCGCACCCGGTAGGCCCAGGCCAATCCGCCACGAGCCACCACCGCCCAGCCGCCACCACCGCCGCTAGCCACCATCACCGCCGCTAGCCGCCGCCAAGCCGCCATCACCGCTGCTAACCGCCGCCAAGCCGCCATCACCGCCGCTAACCGCCGTCACCGCCAGCGCCAGCCGCAGCCATCGCCGTCAGCCACCGCCACCGCCACCGCCGTCAGCCACC
>DASWMR010000071.1:0-4472 GCA_036399635.1 Actinoplanes sp.
CGCCGGGCGGCCAGGTCGACCACCCAGGAGACGGCCAGCGCGATCACCACGAACGCGGCCAGCGCCAGCAGGTTGGCCGGCTCGGCGATCACGAACGAGTGCAGCGGGGCGGCGAAGAAATAGTTCAGCAGCACGAACCCGCCGACCGCGGCCAGCAGCGCCGGCCACAGCCCGCCGACCAGCGCCACCGCGACCACCCCGGCCAGGAACAGCGGGATCAGGTCGGTCAGTGGCACGTCGGCCGCGTAACCGACCCCGGCCAGCAGCGGCAGCCCGGCCAGGGTGCACAGGAACCCGCCGAGCTGCCGGCGCCGGGAGAGCCGGGGGATCATCCGTGCGGGCCGACCGCCGTCACCTTCACCGCGGCGCCGCCGGCCTCGTCGGAGGCGGCCAGGTCGACGGTGGCGTCGATACCCCAGTCGTGGTCGCCGGCCGGGTCCTCGAACACCTGCCGGACGGTCCACCTGGCCGGCCCCGCGTCGATGTGCAGCAGGGCCGGGCCGCGGGCGGACGGGCCGGTGCCGACCTCGTCGTACTCGTCGAAGTAGTCGTCCATCGCGTCGGCCCAGCGGTCCGCCGTCCAGCCGGACTCCGCGTCCAGCTCGCCGAGCTCGTCCCAGCGGCGCAGGGCGGCGAGCTCGACCCGGCGGAACAGGGCGTTGCGGACCAGCACCCGGAACGCCCGGGTGTTGCGGGTGACGGCCGGCGGCTTGTCGTCGAGGCGTACCTCTTGAATCTCCGCACCGGGGTTGCGCAGCCGTTCCCATTCGTCGAGCAGGCTGGAGTCGACCTGGCGTACCAGCTCGCCCAGCCACTCGATCAGGTCGGTGAGCTCCTCGGTGCGGGCGTCCTCGGGCACCGTCTGGCGCAGCGCCCGGAACGCGTCGGCCAGGTATCGCAGCACCAGCCCCTCGGAGCGGGACAGGCCGTAGAACGACACGTACTCGGTGAACGTCATCGCCCGCTCGTACATGTCGCGGACCACGCTCTTCGGCTTGAGCTCGTAGTCAGCCACGTACGGATGGCCGCGGCGGTACGTCTCGTACGCGTTCTCCAGCAGTTCCAGCAGCGGCCGCGGGTAGGTGACGTCCTCCAGCAGCTCCATCCGCTGCTCGTACTCGATGCCCTCGGACTTCATCGCGGCGACCGCCTCGCCGCGGGCCTTCTGCCGCTGCGCGGAGAGCACCTGGCGCGGGTCCTCCAGGGTCGACTCGATGACCGACACGACGTCCAGCGGGTAGTCCGGCGCTTCGGTGTCGAGCAGCTCCAGGCAGGCCAGCGCGAACGGGGAGAGGGCCTGGTTGAGGGCGAAGTCGAGCTGCAGATCCTCGGTCAGCCGGTAGGTGCCGGTCTCGGTCCGCTCGATCACCCCGCCGGCCACCAACGCCCGGGCGATCGCGATCGCCCGCCGGATGTGCCGCCGCTGCGCGCCGGCCTCCTCATGGTTGTCGGTGAGCAGGTGCCGCATCGCCAGGAACGGGTCGCCGCCGCGGGCGAGCACGTTCAGCAGCATCGCGTGCGACACCTGGAACGAGCTGGTCAGCGGCTCGGGGTCGGCGGCGACGAGCCGGTCGAAGGTGGGCTGGCCCCAGCCGATCGTGCCCTCCGGCGGCTTCTTGCGGACGACCTTGCGGCGCTTCTTCGGGTCGTCGCCGGCCTTCGCGAGGGTCCGCTCGTTGTCGATCACGTGCTCCGGCGCCTGCACGATGACCGTGCCCAGGGTGTCGAACCCGGCCCGCCCGGCCCGCCCGGCGATCTGGTGGAACTCGCGCGCCTTCAACAGGCGGGTCTTCACCCCGTCGTACTTCGACAGACCGGTGAACAGCACCGTACGGATGGGCACGTTGATGCCGACGCCGAGCGTGTCCGTCCCGCAGATGACCTTGAGCAGGCCGGCCTGGGCGAGCGTCTCCACCAGCCGGCGGTACTTCGGCAGCATGCCCGCGTGGTGCACGCCGATGCCGTGCCGGACCAGTCTGGTGAGCGTCCGGCCGAAGCCCGCGGTGAACCGGAAGCCGCCGATCGCGACCGCGATCGCGTCCTTCTCGGCCCGGGTGCACATGTTGATGCTCATCAGCGACTGGGCGCGTTCCAGGGCGGCGGCCTGGGTGAAGTGCACGATGTAGACCGGGGCCTGCTTGGTGGTCAGCAGCACCTCGATGGTCTCGTGCAGCGGCGTCATCGCGTACGAGAAGAGCAGCGGGACCGGCCGCTCGACGCTGGCCACCACGGCCGTGGGCCGCCCGGTCCGCCGGGACAGGTCGTCGACGAAGCGGGTGGTGTCGCCGAGGGTTGCCGACATCAGCACGAACTGTGCCTGCGGCAACTCGATGATCGGCACCTGCCAGGCCCAGCCGCGGTCCGGCTCGGCGTAGAAGTGGAACTCGTCCATCACCACCTGGCCGACGTCGGCGTCCGCGCCCTCGCGCAGCGCGAGGTTGGCCAGCACCTCAGCGGTGCAGCAGATGATCGGGGCGTCCGCGTTGACGTTGGCGTCGCCGGTGAGCATGCCGACGTTGTGCGCCCCGAAGACCGCGCAGAGCGCGAAGAACTTCTCGCTGACCAGCGCCTTGATCGGCGCGGTGTAGAAGCTGGTACGCCCCTCGGCCAGCGCGGCGAAGTGGGCGCCGGTGGCGACCAGGCTCTTACCCGACCCGGTGGGGGTGTTGAGGATGACGTTCGCGCCGGTGGCGATCTCGATGAGCGCCTCTTCCTGATGGGTGTAGAGAGCGAGGCCTTGCTCGCTCGCCCACTTCTGGAAGGCGTCGAAGACGGAGTCGGGATCGGTGGTGCCGGGCAGGCGATCGGTCAGCGTCATGATTAGTCAACTATATGGACCACGTACGCGGCCAGTCCTTGAGGCGCTGCCGTAGCTCGGTGATGTCCTTCGGGGCCAGTCCGTAGAGCGCGAACCGGGCGTCGTCGAGCCGGTCCAGGTAGTGCCCGGCGTCGGCCACGTCGGCCGGGTCGAGCGCCGGGTCGGCGGCGTGCGCGAGCTCGAGGACCCGCTGCAGTGAATAGCGCTCCAGCGCGGCCGCGACATCGATGTAGTCGCGCACTTCACGCCGGTTGACCAGGGCCGCGACCTTGGTGGCGACCAGGTCGTCGAGGTGCATGACCGGCCCGACGTCCATCACGACCGGCGCCCGCCGCCGGTCCAGCCGGCACAGCGTCAGGCGCAGCGCCCGCTCCCGCCCGGCGACCAAGAACTCCTGGATGTCGGCGGACATGCCCTCGAAGAGGTCGTCGCCCTCCTCGGGGACCACTCGGTAGCCGGCCGCGGCGAGGGCCGCGGTCACCTCGCCGGCGGCGGCCGCCACCCCGCCGGCCGTGTCGGTGAACAGGTCGACGTCCTCGGTGGGCCGGTCCACCAGGCCGTTGACCAGCCACGCGACCCCACCGCCGAGGACGAAGCCGTGCTTGGTGGCGACCGCCAGCGCAATCCGAGCCACGTCCCGGTAGAAGTCGTCGACACTCACCCGGTTGCCGCCGTTACCGGGGCGGGACGGCAATAGCCGGTTCGCCCGCGCCGCCCGGTGCGGGAGTCGGCTCACTGTCGGCGGTCGGCCGTGCTGCGGCGAAGCGCAGGCGGGGATGCCGCGCTTCCCAGGCGGCGCGCACCGCGCGGGGGAGATTCAGCTGCGGCCAGATGCGGACCAGGGTGGTGCCGTCGAGGTACGCCCGCAGCTCACCGACCCGGATCGACTCGCGGAGCACGTTCTCGTACATCCAGGCGAGCATCGTCGGATCGTCGAGATCGAACGCCCCCTGCGGACCCCACCAGAGCCGCAGCGGCAGCTCGACCAGCCCGGTGGTGGGCCCGGTCAGCTCGCCGAGGGTGCCCGCCACCAGCACCGGCCGGTGCGGCCGGGCGAGCGGAACGGTGTCCAGTGTGGCGTGCATGCCGATCAGCGTAAACCGGCAAACGCCGGCATTCCTCATTCCTAGAGTCCTAGGATGCCTTACGGGCAGTGCGGCAGGCCGCACCAACCAAAACGACGGCTTCGCCGACTGACCGCCCAGACCCGGCTCGAGGGGGTGAAATCACGGCGGCTCCGACCGCGGCGGCCAGCCCGATCGCGGCAGCCCGATCGCGGCCCGGCCCCGATCGGATGGCTTTGCGGTCAGACCGCTCGGCCGGCCGGGACGGTCACAGATCCAGGACGGTTCCGTCGATGTCGCCCAGCTCCTCGTCGGTGAGCGGGGGGCCGGCCAGGGCGGCGATGTTGTTCTCGAGCTGCGCGACGCTGCTGGCGCCGATGATCAGGCTGGTCATCCGCTGGTCGCGCAGGGCCCAGGCGAGGGCCATCTGGGCCAGGGACTGGCCGCGCCGCTTCGCGATGTCGTTGAGGTTGTGGATGCGGCCCATGGTGGCCTTGTCCAGGTCGCTCTCGTTGAGGAAGACACTGGTGCGGACCCGGGAGTCGTCGGGGATGCCGCCGAGGTAGCGGTCGGTGAGCAGGCCCTGCTGC
>DASWMR010000072.1:0-3195 GCA_036399635.1 Actinoplanes sp.
GACGGCAAGACCCGCCGGCATGCGGAGCGGCGACGACGAGGCCGCCGACCTGGCCGCCCGGATGCTGGCCCTGCCGGTCGACCACCGCTGCACCCCGGCCGACCTGAACCGTCTGATCGAGGTGCGGGAGGCGTTCGATGGCCGATCGTCAGTGGCCAGCCGTGAGGGCTTCGGCGAGGCGACCAAGGGCGGCGCTGAAATCGCTGGGCGAGAGGTGGCCAAAGCCGAGGCGGAAGACCCGGTCCTGCTCGCCGAACCAGGATCCCGGTGCGACCCGGGTCTCCCGCTCGGCGAGGCGGGCGTAGAAGGTGCGGACCGCCTCGTCGGAGAACCGGTCGGTGGGCAGCCGCAGGCAGCATAGGGCTCCGCCGTCCGGAACAACGATCTCGATCGGCTGGTCTCGCGTCCAGGCCTGCAGCTCGTCGAGCGCCTCCTGCAGTCGCTTGGCGCGGGGCGCCAGGATTTCGGCCCGCTGCCGAAGGACCTGCATGGCGAGGAATTCGTCGATGGTGGAGCAGGCAATCGTGGTCAGGAACTTGGCCGCACACAACCGGTCGTTGAGCGCGGCATCGGTCGTTGTCAACCAGCCGAGGCGCAGGCCGGGTGCGCCGTGCGCCTTGGACACCGAGGAGCAGGTGACGACCTGCGGCGAGAGCGTCGCCACCGATTGCGGCGGTGCCGCATCGCCGTAGGTGGACTCTCGGTAGGTCTCGTCGACTAGGACCACTGCGTCCGGAGCGCAATCCCGCACCGCCGCGAGCAGCGTGCCCAGCTCCTGCTCGGTGAACCGGACGCCGGACGGGTTCTGCGGCGAGGCCAGGGACACCAGACGGGTGCGCGGTTCGAGCTGGTCGCGGATGCGGTCCAGCGGCAACCGGTAGCCGTCGTCGAACGACAACGGCACCACGTCCACCCGCGCCCCGAGCCCTTCCGGGACCGTTCGAGCCGGCGGAAAGCACGGTGTCGTCAGCAGAACCCGATCACCAGGGACGCAGGTCGCCTGGGCCAGCAGGAACATCGCTTCGATCGCGCCGACCGTCACCAGCACCTGCTCGGCAGCCACGCCGGCATCGGCCGCGATCAGCGCGCGCAGCTCGGCATCACCGTGCGACGTGCCATAGGCCAGCGGGAGGCCGGCCAGCGTCGCCGCGTCGGCAAGGTCGCCCAGGTTCAGCGGCGGGCAGGTGCTCTCGGCCAGGTCATAGCGAACCGAGACGTCGAGCAGAGCGGTCATGGCGCTAGGCGCGAAGGCGGTCATGGCGCATATCGTCGAGCTGGACAGCGGTTCGGGCAAGTGGTGACCACGGCCCGGTCACCGCGTCCGGGTCTAGCGCCCGGCCGGCGGCGCTGCGACCCACCCGGCCGCTGCCCCGGGCTCCGGCGTGCCGGCTGATCGTGGCGGCCCGCGGCGGCGGGCACCCGGGGAACAGGCGGCCGATTTCTTCGGCCAGCTCCTGCTGGAACTGCTCGTCCGCGGCTTCGCGTCGCTTCCCGTCTCGTTCACGGCCCCGGGCCCGGGCCTCCTCGTCGGACAGGCACTGCTGCTCGGCCTGCTCGGCCTGCTCGGCCGCGGCCTCCTCTACGAGCAGTCCCCGGCGCTCGTAACGCTTGCGGGGCCGGCTGAACCGCACCACCACCGCGGAGAGCGACTGGCCTGCCGGGCCCGCCGGGTCAGCGCCGCGTCGCCGGCCGGCAGGAACACCAGGTGATCGAGGTCGGCGCAGGTGAGGCAGACCGGGGTCGGCATCCTCCATCATCAACAGGTCGCCATCGGTACGCCCGCAGGCGGCGCAGGTGAACGTACCCAGTGCCTGCACCACCACCAGGTCCGGGGGCTTGCGCTGCTTGGCAGTCAGCCGGTCCCGCTGCCGCTCCGGCAGGTCCGCCGGCATCCAGTGGGTGCGGTACGCGAGCTCAAGGTCGGGATCCCCGGCCGCGGTGAAGCGCAGCGGCCGCCGGTCGCGAGTGGCGGACCGTCCGCCGGTCTCGGCGGCGTGCGCTGCGATGCTCAGGTCGTGGGATTACTTATGGCGGCTCAACGGCGCCTTGTCGCCGACCAACCACAGGTGGCCGTACGGGTCGAAGAAGCCGCCCTGCCTGTGTGGGCCCCAGGGCATGTCGTGCACTCGCACCGGATCGTGGCAGTTCGCGCCCGCCGCCACCGCGCCGTCGACGAACGCGTCCGGATCGTCGACGAACACCTCGACGCGCACCGTCGTGGTGCCCACGGCGACCGGGTTCTCCCAGCCGTTGTTCTGTGGCTCGGCGAGGAAGAACGGCGCGCCGTCGACCTGCAGGCCGATGACCGAACCCAGGTTCCACAGCTCGGTCGCGCCGAAAGCGCGTTGGTACCAGGCGGATGCCGCGCCGGCGTCCGGCACCGCGAGCATGAGCGAGATCAGTGTCATCAGCGGCACGTTACGCGCCGGGACGCGTACCGAACGGGGGGTTGACGGAAAGATTGGTCAGCCGTAGCTTACCGTTCGTGGATGCTTACCAAGCGGATGACGGATGGGACGCCCTGGGCGATCCGAACCGGCGCGCCATCATGGCGTGCCTCGCCGAGCGGCCACGGGCGGTCGGCGAGCTCGCGGAGACCCTGCCGATCAGCCGACCCGCCGTCTCGCAGCACCTCAAGGTGCTCAAGGACGCCGGGCTGGTGACCGATCGCGCGGCCGGCACCCGCCGGGTCTATCGGCTCAACCCGGCCGGGGTGGCCGCGCTGCGCGATCAGCTCGACACCTACTGGGCCCGCGCACTGGACAGCTTTCAGGACGTGACGAAACGTCCGGACGAGGAGAAATCGTGACCGAGATCGAGATGGTGGTGCACCGGCAGATCGTCGTCGACGCACCGATCGAACGTGCCTTCGCCGTGTTCACCGAGCGCTTCGGCGACTTCAAGCCCCGTGAGCACAACCTGCTTCAGTCGCCGCTCGTCGACACGGTGTTCGAGCCGAAGGTCGGCGGGCACATCTACGACCGTGCCGAGGACGGCAGCGAGTGCCACTGGGCGCGGATTCTCGCGTTCGATCCGCCGGACCGGGTCGTGTTCAGCTGGGACATCGGGCCGACCTGGCAGCTGGAGCAGGATCCGGCGAACGCCAGCGAGGTCGAGGTCCGGTTCGTCGCCGAGACACCGCAGCGGACCAGGGTGGAGCTGGAGCACCGCAACCTTGACCGGCACGGCCCGGGG
>DASWMR010000073.1:0-9886 GCA_036399635.1 Actinoplanes sp.
TCGGCGGCGACGACTACGAATTCGAACTCGCCGAAACCCGCGTCGCCCTCGGCCCCGCCCTCGCGACCCTCGACGACCGCGAGCAGAAGATCCTCACCCTGCGCTTCTACGGCAACCTCACCCAGTCGCAGATCGCCGACCGGATCGGCATCTCCCAGATGCACGTCTCCCGCCTGCTGACCCGGGCGTTGGCAAAGCTTCGCAAGGAGTTGCACGAGAGCGCGTTCTGACTCCATATCCTGCTCGGCGAGCCAGCGAAAGGCCGGATGCGGAGGTTGCCCTACTGCGCGCCGGAGGCCCGCCAATTCAGCTGGGTCAGGAGGGTACGGGCCTGGTCGGCCAGGTCGGGGTCGGTGACCACCGAGTAGGTGCCGGCCTGGATGGAGCTGCGCGAGGCGAAGTCACGGCGGCCGCCGGTTGCGGCGTGCGCGATGGCGCCGAAGATGGCGCCCCAGGCCGCGCCGATCAGCAGGCAGACCAGGATGACGGCGAACCAGTTCGAGTTGCTGAACAGGCCGAACAGCAGGCCGATGAACAGGCCGAACCAGGCGCCGCTGGCTGCGCCGGCCAGGGCCGCGCGACCCGTGGTGAGCCGGCCCAGCACATTCTCCACCAAGCGCAGGTCGGTGCCGATGATCGCGGTGCGCTGGACCGGGAACTTGTCGTCGGACAGCAGGTCGACGGCCTGTTGGGCCATCGCGTAGTCGGGGTAGGTGCCGACCACCACGGTGGGGGTGCCGGGGGCGGCGGTCGTCTGCGCGGGCAGGCTGGGCACCCCGGCCGGGCCGGTCGGGATGCCGCTGGTCGGGTTGTCGGATGGGGTGGTCACTCGATGCCTCCGGGGGGTGGTGGAGTGTCGGTTGCGGGTGGGCGGTCGGCGGCGAGGCGCGACCAGAGGAGGAAGGTGCCGGCCACGGCGGCGGTGATGCCCGCCGAGCCGACCAGGAAGGCGAAGCGGCCGGAGGCCAGGTCGGGGCCGACGCGATCGGAGAGGGCCACGGCGACCAGACCCAGCAGGGCCGCCGCGCCGGTCACCGCGCCCACCGCGACCAGAGGCAGGCTGGCCACCCGGCTCGGCCGGCGGGACGTGCCGGCGGTGCGGAACCGGCGGACCCGGACACCGAACGAGGCGAGTGAACCCCAGGCGAGCACGATCAGCAGGGCGGCGACGGTGTCGCTGGGGCGGTGCCACTCGGCCCAGACGGTGGCGATGGCGATCACCGTGACGTAGCCGGCGCCGATCAGGGCGACCGTGCCGCGTACGGCCGCGGGCAGCACCAGGATCAGGGCGAACGCCACGGATGCGGCCGCCGCGGTGTGCCCGCTCGGGAACGAGTTGGGCGCCGGGAAGCCGTCCAGGTCGGGGCGGGTCAGCTGGGTTTTGAGCAGCTGGGTGCTGGCGTTGGCGCCGAGCACCAGCAGGCTCGCACCGACCGCGAGGTCGAGCCGCTTGCGCAGGATGCCGATGGCCGCCGCAGCCAGGCAGACGAGCACCAGGCTGGCCAGGGTGGTGCCGTTGAGCGTACGGCTGAGGATCTCGACCACCCGGGGGTGCTGGACGTCCCCGCCGCGCATCGCGCCGGTGTCCACCTGTTGGCCGAGCGGGATGCGGACGAAGACGTGGTAGGTGGCACCGGCCGCGGCGGCGGCGAGCAGCAGGGCGGCGAACGGCGCGAGCAGATGCCCTGCACCGGGCGAACGGTCGGCGATAACCGGCTCGGGTGACGCCAGGGCCGTCATGGGCGGGAGCCCTCCTGGGTGGGATCGCGGAACGGGGGTGGGATGACGGAAGGACCGGGGCGGTAGCGGACTTTCCCAGCCGGCCGCGTTTTCAAGCGCGCATCATAAGTCCCAGGTGTTTCCGGCATGCACACCCGACCCGCCGGTTGGGCGTGGCAACCGATCTGCACCCCGGCGCGCTCTTGGCCTGCAACGCCCAAACGCGATCTTCGTACGGACGCCGACCGTAACGAAGGGGACGTTTCCATGCGCCTGTACTCCCGCCGCCTGCTCGCCGGCCCGCTGCTGGCACTTGCCGCCGGGGCCGGGCTGGTCGTCGCGCCCGCCACGGCCAACGCCGCCGTCCCGACCGTGGCCGGCACAGTCAAGTCGACCACCAACCTCAAGGTGCGGTCGACCCCCTCACTGGCCGCCAAGGTGGTCGGTTCGCTGCGCGGCGGCCAGCGGATCACCGCGGTCTGCGCGGTCACCGGGCAGAGTGTGCGCGGTTCGGTGCGCACCACGACCCAGTGGGACCGGCTCAGCACCGGCGGGTACGTCACGCACGCGTACGTCGTCACCGCCTTGGTGATCCCACGGTGCGCGAGTGACTCGCCCCAGGCCGACAAGGTCAAGACCAAGCCCTCGACGGGTACGCCCGCGGCCTCCTACAAGATCGGCACGGTGCGCAGCGCCGACGGCAAGGTGAACATCCGCACCGGCCCGATGACCTCGGCGTCGGTCAAGCGGTCGGTGGTCGACGGCGCGAAGGTGCAGGGTGTTTGCGGCGTCGTGGGTCCGATGGTGAACGGCACGGTCCGTTCGACGACCCAGTGGAACCGGCTGACCGACGGCTCCTACATCTCGCACGCGTATGTCGTCACGCCCACCCTGCGCCTCTGCCCCGGCGCTTCGACCAAGCCGGTGGTCGAGCTCACCCAGGCCCAGTTCCTGACCACTGCCGCGGCGGGCGCGCAGCGTGGCTGGCGCGAGTACGGCGTGCCGGCTTCGGTGACCATGGCGCAGGCGATTCTCGAGTCCGGCTGGGGCCGCAGCGGCCTCGCCGCGGTGGACAAGAACTTCTTCGGCATCAAGTGCCAGAACGGCAAGTTCGGCACGCTGGCCAACGGCTGCCACGACTACCGCACCAGCGAGTGCACCAAGGCCGGCACCTGCTTCTCGACCACGGCGACGTTCCGGACCTATGCCACGATGGCGCACTCGTTCCGCGACCACGGGAACTTCCTGCGGGTCAACAACCGGTACCAGCCGGCCTTCGCCTACACCAAGGACGCGAACAAGTTCATCTGGCAGGTGTGGAAGGCCGGGTACGCGACCGACCCGAACTACTACACCAAGGTCACCACGCTGATGGCCAGCTACAACCTCTACCAGTACGACACCTGGAAGTAGTTTTCGGCCCCCCGTCGGCCGAACCTGGTCGGCGGGGGTGAATTGCGCCTTAGGCTCCTTTAGTGGAGCCAGGGGAAGAGGTGAACGGCACGGCGGACACCCGCCGTGGGCGTTACGCCGGGCCCGTGTTCACCGCCCTGGTCCTGCTCGTGGGCCTCGTCGTTACCACCGCCGTGCATGCCCAGCTGCGCGCGAACCAGCGGCAGAACGCCGAGCTGGTGATGGACCAGCGCACCATGGTGGCCCGGGCCGCCGTGCAGGCGGAGACCGAGCGGTTCCGCTCGCTGATCGAGGCCACCGCCGCCGGCATCGCCATCGACGACCACCTGACCTGGGAGAACTTCGACGCGGCGACGGCACCGCTGGCCTCCGCGGGGCTGGCTGGCGCGTCCAGTGTGGCGTACGTGGTGCCGAGCAGCACCGAGAACATCCCGGCCGTCCAGCGGCTCTGGCGCGAGCGCGGCTCGACCGGCCTGGTGCTGCGGCCGACCGGCGCGTCCGGCGAGCACTACTTCTCGATCTTCACCCGGATGCTGACCCCGACCGGCCAGCCGCGCGACGGCACCGACCTGCGCGGCGCGGAAGAGGCCTCGGCGGCCCTGCGCAACGCCTGGCGGACCAGCGAACCGGCCGTCTCGGACACCTATGTGCTGCTGCGCGACCGCAACCTGGCGGCCGCCCGGCAGCAGCACTCGTTCACCTTCGTGGCGCCGCTCTGGACGCGCTCCGCCGAGGCCGAGTTCCGCGGCTGGATCGTGCTCGGCCTGCGCAGCCAGGACTTCCTCACCGGCGTGCTGGCCATGGTCGGCCAGGACCAGCTCGACGGGGAGTTGCTGGCCACCGACCGGGGCGGCGGCCGACCGGTGGTCGCGCACTACGACGTGCCGGGCACCGCCGATCTGGAACGCAGCAACGACTTCCCGGTTGCCGACCGGGAGTGGACCCTGATCACCCGGGCCGATTCACACCGGCTGGCCGGCGCATATACCGAGCTGCCGCTCGCCGTGCTGCTGGGCGGCGCAACGATCACCCTGATCCTGGCCGGGCTGGTCTGGGTGCTGGCCACCGGGCGCACCAGGGCGCGCAACCAGGTGCGGCGGGCCACCGCCGAGTTGCGCGCGGCCGAGGCGGAGAGCCGTCGCCAGGCGGGCCTGCTGCGTGCGGTGATGACCAGCATCGGCGACGGCGTCGGGGTGGTCGACGAGCACGGCGCGTTCCTGCTGCACAACCCGGCCGCGCACGCGCTGCTCGGCGTCGGCGACGAGGTGGGCGGGCCGGACGACTGGCAGCAGCACTACGGACTCTTCCGGCCGGACGGGCGCACCCCGTTCCCGTACGACGAGTTGCCGTTGATCCGCGCCCTGCGGGGGGAGTCGTCGGACGGCGTGGAGATCCTGATCCGCAACCCGGGGCGGCCCGAGGGAGTTCTGGTCAGCGTCGACGGCCGGCCGCTCGACCCGAGCGCCGACCAGCACGGCGCGGTGGCCGTCTTCCACGACATCACCGAGCTGCGCCGCTACGAGAACGACCTGGCGGTCTTCGCCGGCGTGGTGGCGCACGACCTGAAAGCGCCGCTGACCGTCATCCGCGGGCACTGCGAGGCGGTGACCGACCAGCTCACGGACGCGCCGGCCGGCCCGGACGTGCTCGACGCCTGCGCGACGCTGGTCCGGATCATTGCGGCGGTGGACCGGATGGCCGGCCTGATCGACACGCTGCTCGCCTACAGCATGGCGCGGGACGCGCTGCTGCAGACCCGGCCGATCCGCCTCGGCGCGCTGGCTGCCGAGGTGATTCACGACCGGATCGAGCATTTGCGCCCGGCGGACCGGCCGGCGGTGCACCTCGGCCCGCTGCCGACGGTGCTCGGCGACGCGGCCATGCTCCGGCACGTGCTGGACAACCTGGTCGGCAACGCCATTAAATACGTCCGGCCGGGCACCACCGCCACCCTGGCGGTCACCGGCGGCGCGGCCGACGGGTGGGCGCGGATCGAGATCGCCGACCGCGGGATCGGCATCCCGGACCGCCACAAGCAGGCCGTCTTCGAGAGCTTCCACCGGGCACACGCCTCGGCCGGGTACGCCGGCACCGGGCTGGGCCTGGCCATCTGCAAACGCGTCGTGGAGCGGCACGGCGGCGAGATCCGGGTGGCGGACAACCCCGATGGGGGCACCCGCTTCATTTTCACGCTACCGCTGCCCGTACCGCAGGAAGAGGAAAACGTCATGCCGGACACGGACAAGGCCGATCAGGCCGATCAGGCCGAAGAGGCCGCCCGCGCCGCGCTGGAGCGCGCCCTGGCCGAACGCGCCGCGATGGAGGACCTCCATATCCCGGGCCTGGCGCCGGCACCGGAACCGTTGCCGGCCCCCGAGTCCACGCCCGGGCGTCCACAGCGGCGTTAATCACCAGGCTTTTTCGGCCGGTTCCGCCTATTCTTGCTGCGCCATGTCGATAACACCTGCCCCGCCGGCCGTCGCGGAGCTACGCGGCCGGATAGCCGCCCTGCTCCGCCGGGACGAACGACAACTCCAGCGTCGGCTCGAGGGCTCTCGCAAGATCCGCGACGAGGCGGCCCGCGCCGTCGTGCTCGCCGAGATCGCGGCCGAGATCGACCGGGCGGAGGCCCGCCTGGCCGCCCGGGTCGCCGCCGTCCCCACGGTCACGTTCCCCGAGTCGTTGCCGGTCAGCCTGCGCCGCGACGACATCGCCGCCGCGATCCGTGACCACCAGGTGGTCGTGGTGGCCGGCGAGACCGGCTCCGGCAAGACCACCCAGATCCCGAAGATCTGCCTGGAGCTGGGCCGTGGCCTGCGCGGCCAGATCGGGCACACCCAGCCGCGGCGGATCGCGGCCCGCACGGTCGCCGAGCGGATCGCCGAGGAGCTCGACCGGCCGCTCGGCTCGACGGTGGGCTACAAGGTGCGCTTCACCGACCAGGTGAGCGACGACACCATGATCAAGGTGATGACCGACGGTATCCTGCTCGCCGAAATGCAGAACGACCGGATGCTGAGCCGCTACGACACGCTGATCATCGACGAGGCGCACGAGCGCAGCCTCAACATCGACTTC
This sequence comes from Actinoplanes sp., assembly GCA_036399635.1. Classification (GTDB taxonomy): domain Bacteria; phylum Actinomycetota; class Actinomycetes; order Mycobacteriales; family Micromonosporaceae; genus Actinoplanes. The sequence goes on from DASWMR010000073.1 coordinate 6,211, forward strand.
ATCCTCGGTTACCTGCGTGAGTTGTTGGGCAAGCGGCCCGACCTGAAGCTGATCATCACGTCGGCCACGATCGAGACCGCGCGCTTCGCCGATCACTTCGGGGGCGCGCCGGTCATCGAGGTCACCGGCCGCACCTTCCCGGTCGAGGTCCGCTACCGTCCACTGGTCTCGACCACCTCGTCGGAGGGCGACGGGCGCGCCGAAGAGCCGATGGACCAGGTGGACGGGATCGCCGAGGCGGTCGACGAGCTGGGCCGCGAGGGCGACGGCGACATCCTGGTCTTCCTCTCCGGCGAGCGGGAGATCCGCGACACCGCGGACGCGCTCGGCAAGCGCAACCTGCGCAACACCGACATCGTCCCGCTCTACGGCCGGCTCTCCGCGGCCGAGCAGCACAAGGTCTTCGAGCGGCACTCGCAGCGGCGGGTGGTGCTCGCCACCAACGTGGCCGAGACCTCGCTGACGGTGCCCGGCATCCGCTATGTGATCGACCCCGGCACCGCCCGGATCAGTCGCTACTCGAGCCGGCTCAAGGTGCAGCGGCTGCCCATCGAGCCGGTCTCGCAGGCCAGTGCCAACCAGCGCAAGGGGCGGTGTGGCCGGGTCGCGGACGGCATCTGCATCCGGCTCTACTCCGAAGAGGACTTCACCGGCCGGCCCGAGTTCACCGAGCCGGAGATCCTGCGTACCAACCTGGCCAGCGTCATCCTGCAGATGACCAACCTGGGCCTCGGCGACCTGGCGAAGTTCCCGTTCATCGATCCGCCGGACCGGCGCAACATCACCGACGGCGTGAAACTGCTGGAGGAGCTGGGCGCGCTCGACGACCGCCGGCTCACCCCGCTCGGCCGCCAGCTCGCCCAACTCCCGGTCGACCCGCGGCTGGCCCGCATGGTGATCGAGGCGGACAAGCAGGAGTGCGTCGCCGAGGTGATGGTGATCGCCGCGGCGCTGTCCATCCAGGACCCACGCGAGCGTCCGGTCGACAAGCAGCAACAGGCCGACGAGAAGCATGCCCGGTTCGTCGACAAGGAATCCGACTTCTTCAGCTATCTCAATCTGTGGCGCTACCTGCGCGAGAAACAGCAGGAGTTGTCCGGCAACCAGTTCCGCCGGCTGTGCCGGGCCGAGTTCCTCAACTACCTGCGGGTCCGCGAGTGGCAGGACATCTACGCTCAGCTACGGCAGGTGGCCCGGACGCTCGGCTTGTCGCTTGCCGAGGACCGCGAGGAGCTCGCCGAGGGCCAGCATGTGCACACCGCGCTGCTCGCCGGCCTGCTCTCGCACATCGGCCTCAAGGACACCGACAAGCGCGAATACCTCGGCGCCCGCGGAGCCAAGTTCGCGATCTTCCCCGGCTCCGCGCTGTTCAAGAAGCAGCCGCGCTGGCTGATGTCCGCCGAGCTGGTCGAGACCAGCCGGCTCTGGGGCCGGGTGAACGCCCGGATCGAGCCGGAGTGGGCCGAGAAACTCGCGCCGCACCTGGTCAAGCACAGCTACAGCGAGCCGCACTGGGAAAAGCGGCAGGGTGCCGTGATGGCGTACGAGAAGGTGACCCTCTACGGTCTGCCGATCGTGCCCCGGCGCAAGGTCGGCTACGCCCGGGTCGACCCGTTGCTCTGCCGCGAGCTGTTCATCCGGCACGCGCTGGTCGAGGGCGACTGGGAGACACATCACACGTTCTTCGCCGACAACGCGAAACTGCTCACCGGAATCGAGGAGATCGAGAACAGGGCGCGCCGGCGGGACATCGCCGTCGACGACGAGACGGTGTACGCGCTGTACGACGCACGCATCCCGGCCGAGGTGGTCTCCGCCCGGCACTTCGACTCGTGGTGGAAGAAGGCCCGGCGGACCGAACCCGATTTGTTGACCTTCACCCGCGAGCTGCTGGTCAACGCGGGCCGGGACACGGTCGATCCGAACGCCTTCCCGGACGCCTGGCTGGCCGGCGGGGTGCGGCTTCCGCTGACGTACACCTTCGATCCGGACTCGACCGCCGACGGCGTCACCGTGCAGCTGCCGCTGACCCTGCTGAACAAGGTGGACGCCGAAGACTTCGGCTGGTCGGTGCCCGGCTTCCGCAAAGACATGGTGATCGCCCTGATCCGGGCTCTGCCCAAGGCGCTGCGCACCAACTTCGTGCCGGTGCCGGACTGGGCCGAGGCGGTGCTCGACCGGGTGCCGGCCCGGCGCGGCCCGCTGCCCGACGCGATCGGCGCCGAGCTACGGCGGCTCACCGGCACCGTGGTGCCGCGCGACGCGTGGCGTCCCGACCAGGTGCCGGCACACCTGCGGGTGAACTTCCGGGTGCTCGACGAGCACGGCAAGACGGTGGCCGAGGGGCGCGACCTCGAGGTGCTGCGGCGCACCCTCGCTCCGAAGGTCCAGGCGACGATCTCGGCCGCCGCCGGCAACCTCGAACGCCGCGGTCTCACCACCAACGACTTCGGGACGCTGCCGCGGCGGGTCAAGCAGGTCCGGGGCGGGTACGAGGTCACGGTGTACCCGGCGCTGGCGGACGACGGCGACAGCGTGGCCGTGCGGGTCTTCGAGACCGAGCCGGAGCAACGGCTCGCAATGGTGGCCGGCACCCGCAAGCTGCTGCTGTTGACCCTGCCACCGGCCGCCCGCTACCTGCAGGGGCGGCTCGACAACCGGGCCAAGCTCGAGTTGTCCCGCGCCAACCCGTACCGCTCGATCGCCGAGCTGCTCGACGACTGTGCCGGCGCGGCGGTCGACAAGCTGGTCGCGGACGCCGGCGGCCCGGTCTGGTCCTCGGTGGAGTTCGCCGCGCTGCGCGACACCGTGCGGCAGGACCTGGTCGACGCGGTGGCGAACGTGGTTACCCAGGTACAGGCGGTGCTGGCCACGACGTACGACGTGGACCAGCGCCTGAGCGGGCTGAAGGACCCGAGCCTGATCCCCGCCCTGGCCGACGTACGGCAGCAGCTCAAGGGCCTGGTGCACGCCGGGTTCGTGACCGAGACCGGCTGGCGGCAGCTGCACCACCTGCCGCGTTACCTGCGCGGCATCGTGCACCGGCTGGACCGCCTCGGCGGCAACCTGGCCCGCGACCGGCAGCTGATGGCCCAGATCCACGAGATCGAGTCGGAGTACCGCGAACTGCGCGCCGAGCTGCCGGCCGGCGAGGAGCTCCGCGAGATCCGGTGGATGATCGAGGAACTGCGGATCAACCTGTTCGCGCAGGCCCTGGGAACCGCCTATCCGATATCGGACAAACGCATCTTTAAGGCGATGGACCAGCTGCCCGCGTAGCGCGTGCGTAGACGCTCGGGTGCCGTTCGGTTACCCCCCTGTCAACCCGGCGGACCAGGCCCTAGCGTTCTCGCCATGACCAACGACTTCCTCGCCTTCGCCCCGATTTCCGCCGCTCCGATCGCCGTCCCGTCGGACCTCGCGACCGCCGTGTTGGACGAGATGATGGCGCGGGTCGGTGTCGACGGCCTGGTGGCCGCGCTGGCCGACCCGGGTGTGCTGGCCGTGGTGGACCAGCACGCGGCTGCGGTCCGCGACGCCCTGGCCGACTCCGGCCGCCCGGCCGACCTGGACGGCCTGGCCGCGTACGCCCGGTCGATCGCCGCCGCCGCGCGCCGGATGAGCCGCTCGCTGCCCGAGCCGGGCCGGGCCCCGGCCGACGCCGCCGGCTGGCTCG
>DASWMR010000074.1:0-26097 GCA_036399635.1 Actinoplanes sp.
CCTGGCTCTACAACCGGACCGGGAGCGTCGCCCTCGTCGGGCTCACCCATGCCGCCGCCAACGCCATCGGCGCCACCCTGATCCCCCGCCTCTACCACCAGAGCGGCGACGGCATCCTCCCGCTGGCAATCCTCGGCCTCCTCGCCCTCGCCATCACCCGCGGACGACTCGGCCTAGGGCCAACGCTTGATGCGCATTGATCCCCCGTTACGTTGGTCCACTCATCGATCGTGTCAACTGAGCGCAAACGCGGAGAGGGAAGTGCCCGGGCGCGCGACGCCCGGGCACCACGATCGGCGGTCAGGAGGCCGGGATCTTGCCGACCACGCCGGTGACGAAGTAGTCGATCGACTCAATCGTCTTGTAGTCGGGCACCGAGCCGGCCGAGACGCGGACCTTGCCGGCCTGGTCGGTCACCGGTCCGGTGAACGGCGAGCCGTCCTTGCTGATCTTCGCGAGGGCCTTCTGCACCAACGCCTTGGCGTCCTCGGTGACCGCCGGACCGTACGGCGACTGCACGAACGGGTTCTCGCCGGTCTTGAGGCCGACCCGGTAGTTCGCGTTGTACGGCGAGCCGGTGAACTTTCCGGCCACGATCGACTGCAGCATCGCGGTGTAGAGCGGTCCCCAGTTCCACTGCGAGCCGGTCAGCCAGCCCTTCGGGGCGAGAGCGGTGGCGTCCGCGTGGTAACCGACCGTGTACGCGCCGGCGGCCTCGGTCGCCCGGATCACCGTGGCGGTGCAGTCCTGGTGCTGGCTGATCACGTCGACGCCCTGGGAGAGCAGGCTCTTCGCGGCCTCCGCCTGCTTTGCCGGGTCACACCAGCTCGACGTGTTCACCACGTAGGTCTTGGCGGCCGGGTTGACCGAGGCGGCACCGAGCTGGAAGGCGTTGATGTTGTCCAGGGTCTGCGAGATCGGGAAGGCGTACACGTATCCGAGTTTGTTGCTCTTGGTGGTCTTTCCCGCGACGATCCCGGCGAGGTAGACGGGCTCGTAGACGGTGCCGAAGTAGGTGCCGAAGTTGGCCGGCAGCGTGCCGTCGACGATGTTGCCCTGCTGCAGCACGACGACGTCGGGGTGGGCGGCCGCGACCTTCAGGGCCGGGTCCTTGTGCCCGTACGAGGTGGCGAAGATGACCTTCGCGCCCTTACGGATCATGCCCTCCATGACCCGGGAGGCGTTGTCGTCCTCGGGCACGTTCTCGGCGGTGAGCACTTCGAGGTCGGGAAAGGCCTTGGCCACGGCCTGGCTGCCCTCGTACGCGGCCTGGTTGTAGCCGTAGTCGTCCTTGGGCCCGACGAAGATGAAGCCGATCTTGGTGCCGCCGGTGCCGGGGGCAGCCGACGCGGCGCCGGCCGGTGCGGCCGTGCTGCTGTTGGTGGCGCAGGCGGCGAGCATTGTGGCAGCCGCGGCGACCGCCAGAAGGTTGCGAGTTTTGGTGAGCATCTTCAGATACCTCGTTATCGGGTGGGGGTGAGGTCGAACACGCGGGACAGGGCTTCGGGGGCGGCGTTGACCCGGCGCCGGCCGAGAACGATCAGGGCGGCGATGGTGACCAAATAGGGCAGGGCGTCGAGGGCGAACTGGTTGAATCCGTAGCCGCGGGCCTGCAGCGCGGGCGACAGGGCCAGGGCCGCACCGAACAGGTAGGCCCCGCCGACCGCGCGCAGCGGGTGCCACGCGGCGAAGATGACGAGCGCGACCGCGATGAAGCCGCGACCGGCGGTCATGTTCTCGAACCAGGCGTTGGCGTAGGCGGTGGACAGGTGCGCACCACCGACGCCGGCGAGCAGGCCGCCACCGATGACGGCGAGATACCGCACGAGCAGCGGCGAGTGCCCGTACGCGGCCAGCGCCGCGGGCGTCTCGCCGGCACCGCGCAGGATCAGCCCCCACCGGCTGCGGAACAGCAACCACCACATCGCCGGAGCGAGCAGATAGGACAGATAGACGAGCGGGTCGTGGCTGAACAGCACCGGACCGACCACCGGGATGTCGGACAGCAGCGGGATCGGCCACGGCCGGAACGGCTCGATCGCCTTCCCCACGTAGGTCGCGCCGAACATCGCGGTCAGCCCACCGCCGAGGAAGAGCACCACGAGACCGGTGGCGAGCTGGTTGGCGCCTCGGCTGAGCACCATGAAGGCGTGCACCGCGGCGAGCAGGCCACCGGCCAGGGCGCCGGCGACCACGCCGGCCCAGGGACTTCCGGTCTCGGCGGTGACCGCGTACGCGGTGAGGGCGCCCGCGAGCATGCTGCCCTCGGTGCCCAGATTGATGATCCCGGCCCGCTCGGCGAGCGTCTCACCCAGCGCGGCGTACAGGATCGCCGTTCCGCCGCGGACGCCACCGGACAGTACGTCGACGATGAACATCTATTTCCTCCTCGGCGCGAGCCTGCTGCCCAGCACGACCAGCAGGACGACGGCCATCAAGACGTTGAGTGAGGCGGCCGGCAGCCCGGCGTCGATCTGCAGGCTGTCGCCGCCCATCGCGATCGCGGCGAGCAGCAGGGCGGCGAGCCCGACGCGCACCGGCCGGTGCATCGCCAGCCAGCTGGCCAGGAAGCCGACGTAGCCGAAGTTCACCGCCATGCCGGGGCGCAGCTGGAACTCGGTGCCGGCGAAGTGGACCAGGCCGGCGAGCCCGGCCAACCCGCCGCCGACGACCATCGCCGACAGCAGCAGCGGACCGACCTTCAGCCCGGCGCGGCGGGCCGCCTCCGGATTGCCGCCGACCACCCGCAGCTTGAAGCCCCAGGCGGTGTAGCGCAGCGCCCACCAGACCCCGCCCATGGCCAGCAGCGCGAGGACGATGCCCGCGTTGACCGTGCCACCGGTCACGAACAGCGGCAGCCGGGCGGTTTCCGCCAGCGGCCGGGACGAGGGCTGCCCGAAGCCGGCGGCGTCCTTCCAGGGGTCGTAGATGAGGCCGAGCATGATGTCGATGGCCACGAAGTTGAGCAGCAGCGTGCTGATCGCCTCGTTGACCTTGACGGTCAGCCGCAGGATGCCGGCGAGACCGGCCCAGGCCGCACCGGCGGCGATCGCGGCGACCACCATGAGCACCACGACCAGGCCGCCGGGCAGCCGCTGGTCGGTGACCAGGCCGACCCCGGCCGCGGCCACCGCGCCGATCACGATCTGTCCCTCGCCGCCGACGTTTAGCAGGCCGGCACGCGCCGGTACGGCGACCGCCAGACCGGCGAGCAGCAGGACGGCGGCGCGCACCAAAACGGTCTGCGCCTGCGCCGGATCGGCGAGGGAGAGCAGCATGTCGGCGTACATGGTCAGGGGGTTGAGGCCCTTGGCGACGGCGAACGCGCCGAAGATCACGGGGGCGCCGACGATGGCTACCACCCAGCGCAGCCAGGAGCCGAAGCGCGGTCGATTGTCGACAATATCCGGCAAATTCTTGTCGGGCAGGACCGTGGTCGTCGTCATGCGGCACCGCCGAGCATCAATTGGCCGATCCCGTAACGGTCGGTCTCGCCGGGCCGGACCACGCCGGTCAGCCGGCCGTCGCGGAGCACGGCGATCCGGTCGGAGATCGAGAGCAGCTCGTCGAGATCCTCGGAGACGACCAGCACCGCGGCGCCGGCGTTGCGCTGCTCGATCAACAGCTCCTGGGTGCGACGGGTGGTGGCGATGTCGAGGCCCCGGCTGGGGTACGCGGCGATCACCACGCCGGCCGGCCGACCGAGTGCCCGGGTCAAGATGACGCGTTGGATGTTTCCGCCGGACAGCTCGCCCAGCACCCGCTGACGCGCTGCCATCCGCAGGCGGGCCGTCCCGTCGCGGTCCTTCGCCTCGGCCGTGACGGCTCGCCAGTCGATCCCGGCGCCGCGCCGGGCCTTGTTGTCGAGGGCGAAGTGCTCCAGCACGGTGAGGCCCGGCACCACCGCGTCGGTGACCGGGTCCTCCGGCACGTCGACCGCCCCGGACTCGATGGCCTGCCGGGGATGGGCGTGCAGGGGCCGCCCGCCCATGCGGACGCTGCCCGCCGTGGTCTTCCGCAGCCCCAGGATCACCTCGCACAGCTCGCGCTGTCCGCTGCCCGCCACCCCGGCCACGCCCAGCACCTCGCCCTGGCACACCTGCAGGTCGATCTCGTGCAGCGCGGCGTGCCCGCGGTCACCGGTGACGCTCACCCCGGCCAGCTCCACCGCGGTCGCGGTGTCGCCGTCGTAGGCCGCGCGCTCCCGCGGCAGCGGCGGCACCGCGCGGCCCACCATCGCCTCGACCAGCTCCGGGTCGGAGTAGTCGGCCGGATCGGCGTTGCGCAGCACCACTTTGCCGCCGCGCAGCACGGTCACCCGGTCGGCGATCGCGCGCGCCTCGTTCAGCTTGTGCGTGATGATCACCAGCGACAGCCCGGACTCACGCAGCGCCCGCATCGCGGCGAAGAGCGCGTCGACCTCCTGCGGTGCGAGCACACTTGTCGGTTCGTCGAGGATGAGCAGCCGGGCACCGCTCATCAGCACCTTGAGGATCTCGACGCGCTGCCGCTCGCCGATGGACAGGTGGCGCACCAAGGCGTTCGGGTGCACCGGAAGGCCGTACCGGTCGGCGGCCTCGGCGATCTGCTTCGACAGCTGCCGCCGGCTGAACCTGGCGCCTCGCAGGGGCAGCGCCAGCGCGATGTTCTCGGCGACCGTGAACGCCGGGACGAGGCGCATGTCCTGGAAGACCATGCCGATGCCGGCTGCGCGGGCCGCCGCCGGCGAGCCGATGAGGGTGGGTACGCCGTCGACGCGGAAGCCACCCGCATCGGGGCGGTAGACGCCGTAGATGAGCTTCATGAGGGTGCTCTTGCCGGCGCCGTTCTCGCCGAGCACCGCGTGTACCTCGCCGGCGGCCACCTCGAAGTCGACGCCGTCATTGGCGACGACCGCCCCGAAGCGGCACGTGAGGCCGTGCACCGCGAGCAGCGGTAGTGCGGCTTGCTTCGTGACACTCATGCGTCCTATAGGACAGCTCGATCGTTTCACGTCCATGTCGCGGTCGTAACGGGTTCAGCTAAGCAGCCTCGTATAGGATCCAAGCATGACCATCACTGGCCTGCCCCGGCTGGAGCGGGTGGCGTCCGCCGGCAACACCGGCGACCGGGTCCGCGACATGCTCGCCGAGGCGATCCTCTCGGGGCAGCTCCCGGAGGGCGCCCACCTGAACGCGGACGCGCTCGCCAAGCAGCTCGGGGTGAGCCACATCCCGGTCCGGGAGGCGCTGCGGTCGCTGGGCGCCGACGGCTGGATCGACTACCGGCCGCATCTGGGGGCATACGTGCGGGCCCGCACCCCCGATGAGCTGGCCGACCTGTTCGAGGCCCGGCTGGAGACCGAGAGCCGCACCACGGCACTAGCCGCCGAGCGCCGCACCGCCGCCCAGCTGACCGAGCTGGAGGAGATCCTCGCCCGCCAGGCGGCCACCGCCGACCCGTCGGCGCTGGCCCGGATCAACGCCGAGTTCCACATCGCGGTGGCGGCCTGCTCGCAGAACCAGCTCCTTGTCGGCTTCGTCAGCTCGCTGAGCATGCGCGCCCGCTTCTATTTCTCCGCGGTCGCCCCCGGCCGCCGGGACGAGTCACTGCGCGACCACCGGGCCATCGTCGAGGCGCTCCGCCGCCGTGACAGCGCCGAGGCGGAACGGATCGGCCGGGCCCACGTGACCAGCACCCGCCTCGACCTGGCCCGCGCCCTGGCCCGCTGATCGGAACACCGACCTGGCGGCCGCACCCGGTGCGGCCGCCAGGCCCGATGGTCGTTACCGCACGCTGGAACACGCTGGCCCGCCGACCCGCCTTGCGCAGGCGCAGGGTCACCTGATCGCCGGCCCGCACTGCCTCCGCGGCCAGCCGCCGCGGGTCCACGGCGACACGATGATCGTCGGGACCCGGATGCCCAGGCCGTACGGACCGGCCGAGTACTTCGCGCTACCCGGGAAGATCTCGTTGACCGTCGACACGGTGGACAGTCCCTGGGCGCGGGTCTGCGGCGGCATCGGCGGGACCAGGTGGTCGAAGGCAGGTAGCTCTGGCCCAGGTCGGGGCACCTCGGGCCGGAACGGCAGCAGATCGGTGCCGTTCGGGCCGCCGGGCTGGTGCCACACCGACCTGCCGGAGGGCAGCCGGGCGGGGTGCGGGTCGGCGAATCCCCGGACCCGCGCAGCGTGCCGAGATAGTGGTCGAACGAACGGGCCTCAGCGGCCGATTTACCTGGTCGGCTGACGGCCCACCCGGATCCGGCCGATCGCGAGCAGCAGCAGCTGAACACCGCTTAGGCTGATCGACGAGCTAGGCTGATTGATATTTGTCGATGCGTGCCGGGTAGGCGAGTGAAAGGTTCGGTCACTGTGCGTACAGCCTGGGGTAAGAGCGCCGCCGCGGTCGCCGTGACCCTCCTGGTCTTCGCCGCGTCGGTGTCGACGGCGTCGGCGCAGAGCCGGCCGACGACGCTGGCGGACAGCACGTGGCCGGGCGACGCGGCGATGACCGTCGCCGACGGCTCGAACGTGTTCGGGATGAACCTGAGCGGGCTGTCCTTCGAGAGCGCGGGCGTGCTCTGGGCGGTGCAGAACTCTCCCAGCAAGCTCTACCGGCTCGTGCCCGACGGCAGCACGTGGCGCCCCGACCCGGCCGGCAAGACCCTGCGCTACCCCAGCGGTGGCGGCGAGCCCGACGCCGAGGGGGTGGTCGTGACCCCGGACGGCACGTTCGTCGTGGCCGAGCGCGACAACAACGGCTCCACCAGCATGCCGGCGATCCTGCGATTCGACACCTCCGCCACGACGTCCGCGCTCACCGCAACCGCCGAGTGGAGCCTCGCCGCCGACCTGCCCGGCCTGTCGGCCAACGCCGGGCCCGAGGGCATCACCTGGATCCCGGACGCCTACCTCACCGCGCACGGTTTCCGCGACGAGCGCACCGGTGCCGCCTACGACCCGGCCACCTACGCCGGCCACGGCAACGGCCTGTTCTTCGTCGGCGTCGAAGCGACCGGCACTGTGTACGCCTACGCCCTCACCCAGTCCGGCGGCGGTTATGACCGGGTCGCCACCATCACCACCGGGCTCGCCGGCGTGATGGACCTGGAGTTCGAGCCCGCCACCGGGCATTTGTGGGCGGTCTGCGACGACACCTGCTCGGGCCGCACCTCGACCCTGGACATCAGTGCTCAGGGCCTGTTCACCGTCACCCACACCTACGCCCGCCCGACGGGCATGGCGAATTACAACAATGAGGGCTTCGCCCTCGCCCCGCAGACGACCTGCACCGCGGGGCACAAGCCGGTCATCTGGGCCGACGACACGAACGACGACGGGCACGCACTGCGTGCTGGCACCGTCGACTGCACCCCGTGACGCCGCATTCATGAGCACTCCGTATCCGAACCACCGGGGATGATCGCTGGCCCGGCGGGTCAGGCGTCGCGGTGGTGGAATGCGGCGGTGGCGGCCGCGACGGCGGCCGCCACCCAGGCGATCGTGGCGGGCAGGCCGGTCGACGGGTCGAGGGCGGCCGTGTCCGGCAGTAAGGCGGCGACGCCGGGGAAGCGCGACCGCAGCAGCGGCCCCGCCACGAAGTGCAGCAGGAACAAGGACAGCACCGCCGGCACCGCGCGCCGGGCCAGGACGGCCACCGCCGACCCCAGCAGCGTGGTCAGCGTGAGATAGGCGGTCGCCGCCGGGATGCGGGCCGGCTCCCCCGCCACCAGCGCGCTGATCGCCGCGGTCACCGCGGCGGCCGGAAGCGCCACCCCCGCCAGGGTCAGCATCCTTGCCGCCTGCAACGGCAGCCGGCGCGGCATCGCGAGCAGCGTGGCCCGGATCTGCCCGCCCCCCTGGTATTCCGAGGCTGCGGCGAGCGCGCCCAGCACCAGAAACCCCGCCTGCGTATAGAGAAGCGGCGCCAGCGCCGCGTCGTCGGTGACCGCCTGACCGCGGGCGGCGGCCGAGGCATAGCCGTACGCCAGCAGGCCGGTGGCGCCCCAGGTCAGCAGCACGGTCCGCCGCAGCGACGGCAGCGTCAGAAGTTTGCGCAGCTCGGCGCGGGCCGCGTTCACGCGTCGCGCCGCTGGAAGAGGTAGGCGCCGATGGCGAGCAGCGCGGCGACCCAGGCGCTCATCGTGAGGCCGGCGACGACGGGATGGATGTGGACCTCGAGCTGGGAGCCGGACAGGAACATCTGCGGTCCGACGATGTCCGGCAGGTAGTTGGCGAGGTCGGTGAGCTTGGTCAACAGGTAGGAGACGGACACCACGGTGCTGTTGATGATCTGGAGGGTGAGCGGCACGATGCCGTTGCGGGCGATCAGGGTGATCGAGTAGGAGAACAGGGCGAGCAGCACCCAGTAGAGGACCGCGGCGGCGATCCGGCCGGGGTGCCAGGCGGGCACCAGGTCACCGAGCAGGGCATGGGTCAGGCCCAGGGTGGCCGCCGCGGCGATCGTCGCCTGAACGAAGACCACCGTGACCAGGGCGGCGGTCTTGGCGGCCAGCAGGCGCATGCGGTGCGGCATCGCGGTGAGGGTGGCGGTGAGCTGGCGGGCGCGTGGTGCGTCGTCGCCGGTCGACGTGTATTCGCTGCTGACCACCACGACGCCGAGGATGATCGGGCCGATCAACCCGATACCGAGATTCTGCAGGCCCAGGTCGGCGACGTCGCCGAGGAGGGCACCGTCGGCGATCATGCGGCGGACGGCGGGTGCATTGATCGCGACGATGATCGGCGAGAGCAGGGTGCCGAGGATCAGGCCGGCCCAGGCGGTGGGCAGGCCGAGCAGCTTGCGGATCTCGGCGCGGACCTGGGTCACCACGAGCCACCGGTCTCGGTGGCGGTAAGGGCAAAGAAGGCGTCCTCCAGGGTACGGTGGTCGCCCGTCACCTCGGCGAGCTCGCCCTGCACCAGCACCCGTCCCTTGTCGATGACGACCACGTCGTCGGCGATCTCGGCCAACTCGCCCATCAGGTGGCTGGAGAGCAGCACCGTCCGCCCTTCCGCCGCGCTCTTGCGCAGGAACTCGCGCATCCAGCGGATCCCGGCCGGGTCGAGGCCGTTGACCGGTTCGTCCAGCACCAGCACCCGGGGGTCACCGAGCAGGGCGGTGGCCAGGCCGAGGCGGCGGCTCATACCGAGCGAGTACCGGCCGGCCCGCTTCTTCGCGTCACCGGTCAGGCCGACGATCTCCAGGACCTCGTCGGCCCGGGAGTCCGGGAGGCCGTTGCTGGCGGCCACCCAGCGCAGGTGGGCGCGGGCGGTGCGGGCCCGGTGCGCGCCGCTGCCGTCGAGCAGCGCGCCGACGGTGGCCAGCGGTCGCCGCAGGCTCTGGTAGGGCTGGCCGTCGATCAGGGCGGTGCCGCTCTGCGGCCGGTCCAGGCCGAGCAGAATACGCAACGTCGACGTCTTGCCCGCGCCGTTGGGGCCCAGAAAGCCGGTCACCCGGCCGGGGCGGGCCGCGAAGCTGACGTCGTACAGGATGCGGGCCTTGCCTTTGATCTTGTTGAGCCGATCGATCGTGATCATGCGGGTAGTCAACCGGTGGGCCGGGCCGGGCACATCGGACCCGGCTCCGATCCTCGCGGCCGGTATCAGACCAGGGTCTGAGCACTACAGTCGGCTTGGTGAACCCCCGACCCTCCGCGCGGTCCAGTGTCGTGCCGGTGCTCGTCGTGGTCGCCAGCGTGCTCGCGATGACGTTGTGCACCGTCGGCACCCAGGGCCCGATGGCGATAGTGCTGCCCTCGTTGCTGGTCGGCCTGGCGGTCACCACGGCGGTCTGGGCGATCCTGCGCTCCCGCCGCGACCGCGCCCGCTTTGAGGAACGGCTGACCGCGTGGGCCGCGTCGGAGGCCGTCCTCGCCGAGCGTCTGCGCATCGCCCACGACCTGCACGACATCGTCTCGCACGGGCTGGGCCTGATCACGGTGCGCGCGGCGGCCACTCGCCACCTGCCGAAGCCGGACGAGGTCGCGGCCGCGTTGACCGACATCGAGGAGGCCAGCCGCGCGGCGACCGCCGAACTGCGAAGGATGCTCACGGTGCTGCGCTCGCCGGACGGGACCGCGAGCCGGGCCCCGTCGGACACCCTGGCGGACCTGCCCGCCATCGTCGACGGCGCGGCACGCGCGGGACTGCGTACGTCGCTGACGGTGTCGCTGGACGATGCGCCGGTCTCGCCGGGGGTGCAGGTCGCCGTCTGCCGCACGGTGCGTGAGGCGCTCAGCAACGTGGCCCGGCACGCCGGCCCCACCGACGTGCGGGTGCACGTCTACCGCGACGACTCGCAGGTGGTCGTCACGGTCGCCGACGCGGGCCGGTCGGTCACCGGCTGGCGACCCTCGCCGGGCGCCGGTCACGGGCTGACCGGCCTGCGCGACCGCGTCGGCAGTCTCGGCGGCGTTCTGCTCGCCGAGCCGGTCGAGGCGGGGTTCCGGGTCACCGCCCGCATCCCCGATATTGCACAATTTCCGGATCGGACCTCATGAGCGCCGCCCGCGTGCTGGTGGTCGACGATCAGCCGTTGCTCCGCCACAGCCTCGCCATGATCATCGATAACGACCCCGGCCTCACGGTGGTCGGCGAGGCCGCCGACGGTGCCGAGGCGGTCGCCCGCGCCGGCGCGACCCGCCCCGACGTGGTCCTGATGGACGTGCGCATGCCGCGCCTCGACGGGCTGGCGGCTACCCGCCGCATCTGCGCCGACCCGGCCTTGTCGGCCACCCGGGTGCTGGTCCTGAGCATGTTCGAGCTCGACGAATACGTCTACGAGGCGCTGCGCGCGGGTGCGTCCGGGTTCCTGCTGAAGGACGCCCAGCCCGAAGACCTGATCGACGCGATCCACCGCACCCACGGCGGCGCGTCACTCTTCGCGCCGTCAATCCTGACCCGGCTGGTCGCGCACTACCTGTCGGCTCCCCGGCCCGAGCGCCCCCGCCGCGCGCTGCGACAGCTCACGGCGCGCGAGACCGAGGTGCTGACCCTGATCGGCGGCGGTCTGTCGAACGACCAGATCGCGGCGGCGCTGGTCATCTCGGTGAAGACGGTGAAGACCCACATCACCCATCTGCTGGCGAAGCTGGGCGGCCGGGACCGGGCGCAGCTGGTGATCGCCGCCTTCGACGCGGGCCTGGTCCGACCCCGGGCCGACGCGACCCCGGGCAGCTGGCCGCAGTGAGACTCAGGCGGGGCGGTGGGCGCGCAGCATCAGTGAGACGCCGGGGAGGCTCTTGACCGGAAGGTAGCGCTCGGCCGCGATGATTGTGGACAGGCACGTGTTGACCACGCCGGGCAGCTCGTTCAGGTCGCTGCCGGTGGAGCTGCGGCGGCGCCACATGGCGACCGGGCGCAGCAGGACGTTCCAACTGCCGACGGTGTCCACCACGAGGCCCGCCTTGTCGGCCAGGCCGATCAGCTGGTCGCGCTCGTAGCGCCGGACGTGGCCGACCGCCACGTCGTGGGCGGACCAGAGCCGCATGTCGCAGGGCACCGCGATCAGGGCGGTGCCGCCCGGGCGCAGGATGCGGGAGATCTCCTCGGCCGCGAAGTGGTCCTCGTCGAAGTGCTCGAGGATGTCGAACGCCACCACCAGGTCCATCGACTCGGAGCGGACCGGAAGGTAGCGAGCGTCGGCGCGGATCACGTCGAGGCCGCGCTCCTGGGCCACGCCGGCGCCCTCGGCGCTGTACTCCAGCGCCAGTGGGGTCCAGCCGTGCTCCTTCATCACCCGGGTGTTGCCACCGCCGGCGGCACCGATGTCCAGGGCGTTGCCGGCGGGGACGCCGGCGCGGGCGAGGCGGCGCAGCTCGCGGCCCAGCAGAATCCGACGCTCCCGGTACCACCAATGGCGGTCCTCGAGTGCGGCAAGCTTGCGGATCTCGACAACGTCCACGAAAACGCTCCCTCGAACTGGTGAGGCCCCACTTTAAGGCACAGGCCTCGCACAGCAAATCCAAACGCGAGACCGGCGTAACCCGCTGGGGTTTTTACCCGCCGTTCATCAAGGGTGGTTACTTCGGCAGGACCGCTTCGACCTGCCATCCGCCGCACGGTGTCGGCCCGACGAGCAACTGGCCGCCCTGCTCCTGCACCCTTTCGCGGAGGCCGGTAAGGCCTCGACGCGTACCGGAGAGGCCTGGTCCTTCGTGGGTGGACCGGTCGTTCTCCACGCGCACCGTCACCTGCCGGCCCGTTCCGTGCACTCGCACCCGCACCCGCACCGCCGCGCCGGGAGCGTGTCGCAGTGCGTTGGTCAGGCTCTCCTGGACGATGCGGAAGGCGATGTGCGCGGTGGGCGCGGCCACTCCCGCGCGATCACCGCCCAGCTGGCATGACACGTCCAGGCCATTGCGTGCCGCCCGCGTCACAACCTCTTCGATCAGCGACAGATCGGGGCTGCCGACTTCGGTACCGCCGAGCAACTCGACCAGGCGGTGCAGGTCCTGGGTGCCTTGGCGGGCCGAGTCCGCGATGGCGTCGATGGCCTGCCGGGCCCGGGCGGGGTCGCGGTCGACCAGGCGTTGCCCGGCCGCGGCTTGGATGATCATGACGCTGATGGCGTGACCGACGATGTCGTGCAGCTCGGCGGCGATCCGGGAGCGCTCGTGGCGCAACGACAGCTCGGCGAACATCTCGCGCTCCTCCTCCAGTTCCCGGCCACGTTGGGCGAGCTCGTCCGCCGCCTCCCGGTGCAGCCGGAAAACCGTGCCGGCGAGGAAGCCGGGCACGCTGAACATCGCCATGGCGATCAGTCCTTCGGAAAGGACCAGGCAGAGAACCAGCAGGTACGCCACCAGACAGCTCCCGGCCACCCAGGCCGCCCGGCCGCTCCAGCCCACGGCGGTCACCGCGGCGAGCAGCGCCATGATCGGCAGCGCCAGGTCGGGGAACCAGGCCCCCTCCCCCAGCAGGGCCGCCACCAACCAGCAGGCGCTGCCCGCGAGCACGACCATCCGTGGGTGTCCGCGCCACCAGAGCAGGGTGAGCCCGCTCAACAGAAGAGCAGCGGTGACGGCGTTACCGGCGACGGTGGCCGGCCAGCCATGGACTGCCGTCGGCACCACGACCACGGTGAGGATCAGCACCGCGATTCCCGGCCCTTCGAGCCGCCCGATGCCGGCCACCGGGATCACCCGACCACGGGGAGTTCGGCCAGGACCCGCGCATGACCCCGAGCGATCTTCACCTCAACCGAGCCGCCCAGCAGATTGGCGCGCTCCCTGGCCCGGCCGATCGCCGCCTTCAGGTGCGCGCCGCGCCCCACCGCGCCGTGCACCCGGATCTCGAGTGTCTCGTCCGCGAACCGCATCGCGACCTCGATCGGCGCGTCGCTCTGGTCGGCGAGGGCACCGACCAGATATTCGACGATCCGGTACGCGGAAAGCTCCACCGTGGCCGGCAGCGACCGGGGATCGCCGGTCACGGTGAGCCGCGAGCTTGCCGAACGGTGCCGGGCCAGCAGCGCGTCGAGGTGGGCGACCGTCGGGGTCGGCGCAAGATCCACCTCCCCGCCGCGGAGCAGCCCGATGATCTCGCGCATGTCCGCCAGGGTCCGCCGGCTGTCCGACTCGATGGCCTCCAGGGTCGCCTTCGCCTGAGCCGGGGGAAGGCCGCCCGCGGATTCGGCGGCCGCGGTCAGCTGCGCCAACCGCTCCTGCAGGAGCCCGTCGAGCTGCTGGGAAAGACGACCCCGGCCGTCCGCGACCACCAGGGCGGCCCGGTCGTCGCGAAGCCGGCGCAGCTCGGAGTCCCGGACCTTGAGCTGCTGGGCTATCGCGCCACGCTGCCGGGCGGCCCGGCCGATCAAGAAGACGATCACGACGATCGGCAGCGCCAGCACCAGCACGTCCGGACCGGTGGTCGCGTCGACCACCAGCACGGCCGCGACGAGCAGGGCACAGAGCCCACCGACAACCAAGGCCTTCGTACGCCGGTACGCCAGCGCGCCGAGGAACGCCAGCACGAACGCGAGTGGCAGCCCGGCTCCACAGCGGGTCACCCATCCGAACAGAAGGTCGTGCAGCACCATCGCGGCGAGGGCGGCGCCGGTGACGGCGAGGACGCTGCGCCGCCACCACAGCACTCCGATGGTGGCGCAGAGAAACACCGGCAGCATCCACGGCGAGTGTGAATCCATCGGGTGGAACGCGGAGCCCTCGGCGATGCCGCCGGCGAACTCGGCATCGGTCACGCCGATGTTTTCGGCCATCAACAGTGCGCCCAGCAGGGTGAGGACTCCCGCAAGAAGCCAGTCGCGGACCTTGATCCCGCGGAAGACCTCACTCATCGCCGCACTCCTTCGCACCGGTCAGACGGTCGCGCGCTCGATGACCGGCGCGTCGACCGACTTCCGGTTGACCCGATTCTGGACCACCAGGCCGATGCCATAGAAGAGCGCTGCGCCCGGAATCGCGATGACCAGCCCGTCCGGGACGCTGCCGATGGACGAATCGTGGAAGAGCACCACCACTTGCAGGACGACGATCCCGGCGAGGCCGATCAGCTGGTTCCGGATGGTTCCGGCGAAGCGGGCCACGGCGTACGCCAGCGCGAACGTCAGCGGCAGTGCCGCACCGCACCGCGTGAGCCAGTCGAACGCCAGCACGTGCCCGGCCGAGGCGACGACGGTGGCGGCGATGACCGCGAGGATATTCCGGCGGCGCCACAGGATCGGCAGAGTGACCAGCACGAAGGCCGGCAGGATCAGCCACGACGTCGTCGAGGTCGGGTGGGCGAGGGACTCGTCGTCCCCCGCGGTGATGTTCATGAACATCAGGAACGCACCCAGTGCCGTCAGGGCACCGGCCAGCACGTAGTCGAGGGGCCGGACCCCGTTGCGAATGCCGTTCATCAGTCGTCCTCCCGGTCGCTTCTGTTGCCCACGACGCTAGGGATCCGGCGGCGTAGCCTTCGTCCAGCTCAAGGACGATGTTGTGGCCCGGCATCCTCCGCAGGGATGACCCGGCGACGACGCCGGGACCGGGAGAATCGCGGTGTGTCCGAGAAGAAGATCCGCGTGCTCGTCGCCGACGACCAGACCCTCGTCCGTACCGGCTTCCGCGTGATCCTGGAGGCCGAGGGTGACATCGAGGTGGTGGCCGAGGCGGACACCGGCACCGAGGCGATCCGGCAGGCCCGGCTGGCCCAGCCGGACGTGATCCTGATGGACATCCGGATGCCCGAGCTCGACGGGTTGTCGGCCACTGAGGAGATCCGCCGGCACCCCAACCCGCCGACCATCGTCGTGCTCACCACCTTCGACCAGAACGAGTACGTCTTCCGCGCACTGCGTGCCGGTGCAGCCGGTTTCCTGCTCAAGGATGCCCCGTCGACCCGACTGATCGCCGCCGTCCGGGCCGCGGCGACCGGCGACTCACTCATCGAACCGTCGATCACCCAGCGGCTGGTCGAGCAGTTCGCCGAGGCGGCACAGCCGGTCGGTACGCCGCCCGAACTGGCCGCCCTGACCGGTCGTGAACTCGACGTGCTGCGGCTCATCGCCCGCGGCCTCTCCAACGCCGAGATCGCGGCCGAACTCGTGGTGGCCGAGACGACGGTGAAGACCCACGTCGCCCGCACCCTGGCGAAGCTGGGCCTCCGCGACCGCGTCCAGGCGGTGGTGGTCGCCTACGAAACCGGCTTCGTCACCCGGCACCGATGAAGTCCGTCCGGCCGCAGGTCAGGCCGGCGTCAGCACTTCCACCCCGCCCGCGGCGAGGGCGTCGCGCAGGTCGGCCGGCGGCAACGCGTCGGTGATCAGGTAGTCGGCCGTGCTCAGCTCGGAGACCTGCGCGAACAGCCGGCGGCCGAATTTGGAGGAATCGGCGACGATGGCCACGCGGGCGGCGCGCGAGATCATTTCCCGCATCATCGCGGCTTCGGCGAGGTTGCTCGTGGTGTAACCGGCGTCCGCGGCGACCGCGCCGACGCCGATCACCGCGAGGTCGCAGCTGATATCCAACTCGGCGCCGCCGTGTGCCCGCAGGCTGACCGGCCCGATGGTGGCGAGCGTGAGGGTGCGCACCGCACCGCCGAAGAGATAGATGTCGCGGATCGCGGTGGGTGGCAACGCGCCGGGCAACAGCAGGTTGTTCGTCGCCACCGTGAGGTCGCGGTGCTGGCCCAGATTGCGGGCGACCGCGAGCGTTGTCGTCCCGCCGTTGATCATGATGGTCGAACCGTCCTGGACCAGCGCCGCGGCGAGCACCGCGATCTTTTCCTTCTCCTGCTCCTGGATGGTGAGCCGCTGATCGACAGCGCGGTCGGTGCGCGAGATGGTGGCCAGGCTGACCGCGCCGCCGTAAGTGCGCACCAGGACGCCGTCGGCGCTCAGCTGATCGAGATCACGCCGCACGGTGTCGATCGAGACGCCGAAGCGCTCGGCCAGTTCGCCCACCGTGACCTGACCGGTGTCGGCGACGTACGCGGCCAGCTGGGCCTTGCGTCCGGCCGGGAGGTGCCGCTGCCGATCGTCCTTGTCCACGCTCACTGCTTCCCCTCCATCAGTGCGGCAGTATGCCACAACCGGGCGTCAATGCAGCCTCCTGAAGCGCAGAACAGCATCAAGCTGCAAGATGATGCATCCCACGCAAACCCTAGTTCACCAGCACTTTGAGGGCAGCAGCGCTCACATAGACGACATCCTTTAGACCCGATGACGCAACAGTATGCCGTACTCCGCGGTTTTTTGCGGTTCTTCTCTTGTCCTCGCCGGTAACACGCTGCTAACGTGACGCGAACACAGCAGAGAACAGAAGGATCTCGATATCGAAGGAGACCGCCATGGCGGTTCGTGCAACGCGGCTCAAGCGACTGACCGGGGCGGCGATGGCAGCGGCGATGGTCGCGGTCGTGGCGGCCTGCGGCTCGAGCGACTCGGACGACACCGCCTCGAGCGGCCCGGTCACCCTGGAGTTCGCCCAGTGGTGGGGCGCCGAGCTCCCGGCCGGGGATTTCGACAAGATCATCGCCGACTTCACGACGGCGAACCCCAACATCAAGGTCAAACTTCTCAGCGCGCCGTACGCGTCGACAAAGCAGCAGCTGGTCACCGGCGCGGCGTCGAAGACCCTGCCCGACGTGGTGGGTCTGGACGGTGCCTGGGTCAGTGACTTCGCCAAGCAGGGCGCGATCGCCGACATGTCGCAGCTGATGACCGACGCCAACTACGACCAGAGCCAGCTCGCCAGCCAGGTCCAGATCAAGGGCAAGACGTACATGATCCCGGTGGTCAACTTCGTCTACCCGCTCTTCGTCAACAAAGACCTGCTCACCAAGGCGGGCGTCGCGAAGGCGCCGAGCACGCGCACCGAGTTCCTGGACGCGGCGAAGAAGATCAGCGCGATCGGCGGCAACGTCAAGGGCTGGGCGCTCCCGCTCGACACCGCCGTCCCCAACGGCATCCAGAACGACGTCATGTCCTGGCTCTGGGCCTCCGGCGGCAGCATGCTCGCCGACGGCAAGCCGGCCCTGACCAGTGCCCCGGTCAAGAGCACTGTCGAGTACGTGAAGAGCCTGAACGACGCCGGCGTGATCGCACCCGGCTCGCTCACCATGAAGGAACAGGACAAGGTCGAGAAGTTCACCAACGGCCAGGTCGGCATGATGATCGACTCGCTCGCGCACATCAACCTGATCAAGAAGGACAAGCCCGACCTCAAGTTCGAGGTGGCCGCCGTGCCGGCCGAGGACGGTTACACCGGCAAGCGCGGCCTGCCGTACGCCTCGTGGGGGATCGGCGTGTCCAACTCCACCAAGCACAAGGCCGAGGCCTTCAAGCTGGTGTCGTATCTGATGAGCCAGGAGACCAACGCGAAGCTGAGCACGATCGCGAACGGCTTCCCCGGCAACAAGAACGCGAAGCCCGACTTCAGCACCAGCGACCCGCTGTTCAAGACGGCCTTCGACATCTACCAGCAGGGCACCCCGGCCAACGAGTTCGTCGGCCTGCCCAAGTCCGAGGACCTGATGCGCAGCTTCGACGAGCAGCTCCAGCTCGTGCTGACCGGCAAGTCGAGCGTCGACGACGCCCTCGCCAAGGCGCAGGAGTCCTGGTCATCGGTGATCGAGTAGTCCGCCCGGGCGCCGTTGGGGTCCCTCACCGCAACGGCGCCCGACCTAGGAGACAGCCATGACGTTGATCGCCCCGGAAACGGCGGCGCCGGCCGTGGAGCCCAGCTCCGGCCGGCCCCGCTCCGCCATCGCCCGCCGCCTGGTCCCGTACGGCTATTTGTCCCCCACGATTTTGCTGGTCGTGGTCCTGATGGTGGTCCCCATCGTCATGGTGATCGGCTATTCGTTCCGGGACAACGTGATCGTCCAGGAGAACTCGGTGTTCGCCGGGCTCACCAACTACACCAAGGTGCTCTCCGACCCGGACTTCGGGGCCGCGATGAAGAACACCGCCATCTTCATCTCGGTCAGCACCGCGGCCCACCTGATCCTCGGGCTCACCTTCGCGATGATGCTCAACACGCCGTTGCTGGGCGGAGTCGCCAAGGCCGTCTTCCGGATCGTCTACATCCTGCCGTGGCTGTTCACGATCGCGGTGATCGCCGTCATCTGGCGGCTGCTGTTCGACCCGGCCGGCGTGGTCAATTACGTGCTGCACACGCTGGGCCTGATCCAGCAGGGCGTGGACTGGCTCGGCAGCCCGAGCACCGCGCTCTGGGCGGTCACCTTCGCCAACGTCTGGTCCGGCTACCCGTTCTTCATGATCAGCCTGTTGGCCGGGCTCCAGGGCATCCCCGGCGACCTGTACGAGGCGGCCGCGGTGGACGGGGCGAACCCGGTGCAGCGGTTCCTGCACGTGACGCTGCCCCAGCTGCGGCCGGTGATCATCAGCATGGCGGTGCTCGACCTGATCTGGACCTCCCAGCAGTTCGCACTGATCTGGATGATGACCGGCGGCGGGCCGCTGAACACCACCGAAATGCTCAGCACCTTCACCTACAAGCAGGCCTTCAGCGAGTACGAGTTCGCGACCGCATCCGCCGCAGCCGTGATCGTCCTGCTGATCACGATGGTGCTGGCCTTCTTCTACGTACGCTCGCAAAGGGAGCGGTGAAACCCATGGCCACCACCGTCAAGACCCGGCGCACGCTCGCGAAGACCGGTGTCATCACCGGGCTGGTCATCGGTGCACTGTTCGCCGGCCTACCGGTCGTGTGGATGCTCTCCACCTCGTTCAAGAGCAATGGGGACGTCTTCCAGAACCCCCCGAGGCTGATCACCGAGAACTTCTCGTTCGACGCCTACCGCGAGATCCTGGGCAACGGCGCCCAACTCCGGTTCTTCGCGAACAGCTATATCGTCGCCATCGCGGTGACCATTCTGACTTTGCTGGTGGCCCTGCTGGCCGGGTTCGCGTTCAGCCGCTTCACGTTCCCATTCCAGAAGACCATCAATGCGGTGATCGTCAGCGTGCAGGCGGTGCCGCCGATCACGCTCGTCATTCCGTACTTCGGGCTCGTCGTCGCGCTCGGTCTGTACAACACCTACCCCGGCCTGATCCTCACGCACATGGTGTTCACCCTGCCGTACGCGATCATCATGATCACCGCGTACCTGAACACGTTGCCGCGTGAGCTGGACGAGTCCGTCAAGGTCGACGGCGGCACCAGCTGGACCGCGTTGTGGCGGATCCTGGTGCCGATCTCGGTTCCCGGTCTCATCGCGGTCGGCGTCTACACGTTCATGATCTCGTGGAACGAGTACCTGTTCGCGCTCACCCTGACCCGCACCGATGACATGCGCACGGTGCCGATCGGCATCCAGCTGCTGATGGGCCAGCACTCGTATGAGTGGAACCAGATGATGGCGATGAGCATTCTCGGGTCCATTCCGGTGCTCGTCCTCTTCCTGATCTTCCAGCGCCGGTTCATCGGCGGCCTGACCGCCGGCGCCGTAAAAGCCTGAGACAACCCCCCTTAAAGGAGAAACACCAGATGCTGACGACTGGCAAGAGGATCCTTGACGTCGCCGATGAGCACAGCTTCGCCGTGCCCGCCTTCAATATCAGCGACTGGGCGATGTTCCAGGGCATCGTGGAGATCAGCGAGAAGACCGACGCGCCGCTGATCGTCGCGATCCACCCGGACGAGGTGAAGCACATCGGCCGCGAGCTGATCACCGCCATCACCGAGCGGGCGCACCGGGCGAGCGTCCCGATCGCCATCCACTGGGACCACGGCGGCACCTACGAGCAGATCCTCCAGGCCGCCCAGTTCGGGTTCACCTCAGTGATGATCGACGGCTCGCTGAAGCCGTTCGACGAGAACGTCGCGATCACCAGGAAGGTCGTCGACTCCGCGCACGCTCTCGGCCTGTCGGTCGAGGGCGAGCTGGGGACGATCGGCGCCAACGACAGCTACGCCGAGTCCGAAGGCGCCGTGACGATCATCTACACCGACCCGGACGACGCGGTCACCTTCGTGGAGCGGACCGGCGTCGACAGCCTGGCCGTGGCGATCGGCACCTACCACGGCTTCTTCCCGGCCAACCTGAAGCCGGAGCTGAAGCTCGACCTGCTCAAGGAGATCAAGAGCCGGGTGCAGATCCCACTGGTGCTGCACGGCGGCTCCAACAACCCGGACGACGAGATCCGCGAGGCCGCGCGGATCGGCATCAACAAGATCAACATCTCCACGGACATCAAGGTCGCGTACCACGACAAGATGCGTGAGGTGCTGGGCAGCGACTCGAAGGTACGCGAGCCCAACGCCATCCAGCCCGCGTGCATCGAGGCGATGCAGGCCGTCGCGGCCCACAAGATCGAGCTGTTCGGCGCCGAGGGCAAGGGTGCGCTCTACTGACATGGCGGATGTGTCCCGAGTGGTCCTGGGCCTCGGCGGTTGCGTCGACTACGAGTTGAAGTTGACCGCCGACGTCCTGGAAAAGCTGATTACCGCGTACCGCATCGGCGCCGCGGAACTGGCGTCGCCGGGCGCGGTGACCAGCGAGCGGGACCTGGTGGTGTCGATCCTCGGCTACGTGGCCCGGGGCGGGGGTGGCGAGCACTTCGTCGCCGCCGCCCCGGTGCTGGAGACCTTCGCCGGCCGGTTCCGGCACCGGGCCACCCTGGGCGGCACCTCCGTGCGGGCCGGGCTCCTCCTGAGCAGACTCGGCATCCCGTCGACGCTGCACCTGGTCAGCGTCAACGACATCGTCCGCCGGTTGCTGCCGCCGGACTGCGACTACACCAGCAGCGGCGCCGAGGACACCTGCTACCCGCACCTGATCGTCCAGTACGACAAGGGCCTCCGGATCCGGGCCGGCGACCTCGACATCACCGCACCGTTCCCGAACCGGCTGATCTACGTCAACGACCCGGCGAACAGCGACATGCTGCTCACCGACGACCTCGGTGACCGGCTGGGCAAGGCCGACGTGTTCCTGATCTCCGGCTTCAACGCCATGCGGGACGAGGCCGAACTCGTCGAACGGCTCGCCGCCCTGCGGTCGCACATGCGGCAGCTGCCGCCGGGGGCGGTCACCTATTTCGAGGACGCGGCCTACCACGAGCCGGCCTTCAGCCACCTGGTCCGCGACGCCCTGCTCGACGCGATCGACGTGTACGGCATGAACGAGGACGAGCTCCAGTCGTACCTCGGGTACCCCGTCGACCTGCTCTCGCCGCCGGCGGTGGCGGATGCGCTCACCGCCGTGCGCGCGCTCATCACAGTGCCCACACTGGTGCTGCACACCAAATACTGGGCGGCGACGCTCGGCGGAGACTACGGCGGCACAGACTACGGCGACGCCTTGGACACCGGCATCGTGATGGCCGCCACCCGCTACCGCCACGGCGACGACTTCACCGATGTCGACGTCGCCCAGATGCGCCGGCAACCCAGACGGCCCGAATCCGTGGCCTTCGCCGCGGCGCTGCGCGAGCGGCTGGGCACCGACGTGCGCTGTGTCCCCGCGTTCGCGCTCGACGTCGAGAATCCCACCACCGTCGGGTTGGGCGACACCTTCGTCGGCGGCTTCCTCGCCGCCGTCACCCGCCGGCCCGCCCGGAAGGACCGTTGATGACCGTCGAAGCCCTGCCCGCCAATCAGCCCGAGACCTTCTACCGCGGCGCCGGCCGGATCGCCGAGTTCCGCCGCGGATCGGCCCGGCCCGACCGCCCCGAGGACTGGGTCGGCTCGGTGACCACCCGTTTCGGGCTCGCCCCGTCCGGCCTGTCCACCCTGTCCGACGGCCGCGTGCTGGCGTCGGCGATCGCCGAGGACCCCCAGTGGTGGGTCGGCCCCCAGCGGTCCGACACCGGCGTTCTGGTGAAGCTGCTCGACGCCGGGCAGCGGCTGCCGTTGCACGTCCACCCGGATCGGCGCTTCGCCAACGCCCACCTGGCGTCCCCGTACGGAAAGACCGAAGCCTGGGTGATCCTCTCGGCGCGACCCGGTGCGTACGTCCATCTGGGCTTTTCCCGCGACGTGGCGGCGGGCGAGCTGGCCGGCTGGGTGCGCAATCAGCGGACCGACGAGATGCTCAAGGCCACCAACAAGATTTCGGTGGCGGCCGGCGATGCGATTCTCTGCCCCGCCGGCCTGCCACACGCGATCGGCGACGGCATCCTGCTGGTCGAGATCCAGGAACCCACCGACTTCTCCGTGCTGCTCGAGTACGAAGACTTCGGGCTCGACGGCGGCCACCTGGGCCTCGGCTACGACCTGGCCCTGCAGTGCGTCGACCGCGGCGCCTGGACACCGGAGCGCCTCGAGGAGCTGCGCGGCCCGGACCAGCTTCTACCAGAGGTCGCCGCGTCCGGCCGGCTGTTGCCGAAACCCGCGGCCGAATTCTTCACCGCCCGCCGCCTGCGCGGCGGAGACCACCTGGAACAGGGGTTCGGCGTGCTCGTCGTGGTGTCCGGCGAGGGCACGCTGACCGGCGCGAAGGACAACCGGCGCCTGCGGCGGGCCGACACACTGCTGATTCCGTACGCCGCCGGCGCGCTCGACCTGCACGGACAGCTCGAAGCGTTCCACCTGACCGCGGCCCGAACCGGGCGGTGAAACGCCGAACGGCGGCCCCTGACCAGCAGGGACCGCCGTTCGTAGAGCGTTACATCAGAGCGGACGGATGTTCTCCGCCTGCGGGCCCTTCTGGCCCTGGGTGACGTCGAACTCCACCTTCTGGTTCTCGTCGAGGCTACGGAAGCCGCTCGCCGAGATCGCAGAGAAGTGGGCGAAGACGTCGGCGCCGCCGTCGTCGGGGGTGATGAAGCCGAAACCCTTGTCGGCGTTGAACCACTTCACGACACCTGTAGTCATGTCTGCTCCTTCGCAGGATGTTCGAAACTGCACTGTGCAGAATCGCACGCCGCCGCGTTGATACCCCGCGTCGGAACCGACACGAAAAACGAAAAGCGCCTAATAGGGTTTAGATAACCTATCAGGCGCCAAGAACGTCTACGGTAATCAAAACTGCAACGAGAGAAACCCTAGCACAGACTTCGCGGATCACCAGCCGACTCCCCCGCGTGTCTCGCCACTTCGCAGCTGGCCTCGAGCTGGCGACCGCCCTCACCGTGCGGGAGAGCACCGCTCCCCCGCACGGAACCCGCTCCACCGGCCGGGGACGGATCGGTGAGCAGGACGACTTCGCAGCGGTAGTGCTGGGAGGCCGTCATCGAGCCGCGGAACCAGAGCAGCGGGGACCGGCTGTGGTCGCCGGCCACGACGATCGGGCGGAAATTGTCGACGTCGGAGTTCTCGGTGATCGGGCTCCAGCTCCAGGACCGGCCGTCGTCGGCGGCGCGGCCGTGGAAGATCTCGTGGTGCCGCAGCCGGCTGTTGTCGCGCGGGTCGATCGGAGTGGACACGTACACCACGTTCAGGTCGCGCGGGTCGATGGCGGCCAGGCCGGTGTAGTCCTGCTCGTGCGGCAACAGGCCGGCGCCCGCCTTGGCGAGTTCGGTCACCTGCCAGGCACCGTCGGGAGTCGTTCGCGCGTACAGGAACCGTAGGTCGAGGATGGGGCGCATCCGGTCGTCGGCGTCCGGTGGCACCGGATCGTCCGCCGCGCGCGCGGTCACCACCGCGGCGAGTGTGCCGTCGGCCGCGCGCCGGATGTCGGTGGTCCAGCAGTGCGTCATGGGGTCGCCGTCCCCCGTCGATCCCGCGGCCAGCACGGTGGTCAGCCGGGTCTGGCAGGGTGCTTGCCCGGCGAGTGCCTCGGCCACCACCGTGCCGTCGGTGCGGTGCAGGGCACCGGCCTGGAGATAGCCGTGGTAGATCGAGTTGTCGTAGTCGCGGGGATGGTGTTCGGTGGTGATGAGGTCGATGCGTTTGCCGTCGGCGACGTACCGGGCGTACCCGTTGACGTAGCCGATCTTCGGCCGGGTGAACAGCTGACCGGCATAGCTCCAGGTGTCGCCGTCGTCATCGGAGACGAGGGCACACTGGTCGTCGTTGACGGCCCGGGAAAAGCAGTAGAGGCGTCCGTCGAGTTCATACAGGTTGGCGTAGGTGACGCCCCGGCCCCCGGTGTGCGGCCCCCAGTCGTACGTCTGCTCGGGTCCCCACGTCCGTGGGTCGCCCGGCTCGCTGATCCGCCACCGGGTCAGGTCGTCGGTCTTGTGCTTGGTGTAGACGGCCAGCCAGCGGCCGTCGGCGCGGCGCCACAGGCCCGGGGCGTTGTGGTCGTCGGCCTCCAGGTTGCGGTGCAGCACCACCACGTCGCAGCGGCCGGTGCGCAGATCGACGACGGTCAGCTCGACATTTCCCACGCGCTCCGCGCCGCCGGGGCCTTCGGCTACGGCGACCGACCCGACGACGAGTGTGCCGGTGGTGGGATCGATCAGGGCCCGCTCGCCCTGAAACCAGCACCACGCGCCGTTGTCGTTGATCACCATCGGGGAGTGCACCGAGCATCGTGCCTTTCGATCGGAGGTTGGTTGTCGACCATAGTGCCCAGGCTCATATCTTGACCCGCACCCTTGGGTCCGGGTTTATCGTCACCGGATGCGGGTGGGTGAGCTGGCACGCCGAACCGGGACGACCGTGCGGGCGCTGCGGTACTACGAGTCGACCGGTCTGGTCGTGCCCCGGCGGCTGCGGAACGGCTACCGCGAGTACGACCCGATCGCGGAGCGGCGGGTCGCTCAGATCCGCCAGCTCCTTTCGCAGTACGGTCACCAGCCTGCAGAAGCGCATCGGCGAGCTCACCGCCCAGCGCGACGCCCTCGACGCCCGCATCGACGCGGCCGCGCGCGACGTCGTGACCACCCCCTCGGCCACCAGCGCGGAGCCCGCCGGCCTGATCGGGACCCGCCTGCCGACACTGCACTTCTACGCCACCGACGGACGGCCCCATCGCGGACCCGGCTGCACACGCTCTGGACGTCATGCGCTGGCTCACCAAGCGCCGCGCAATATCGAGTTGACCTGTACTCCGACCCGCAGGTCCGGGCCGCGCAGTCCGCCTGGGGTTTCGTCGACGAAACGGCCACCACCCGGGCCGTCGACCGGTTGCGCGCCGATCTCGACTCCGGCGTGTGGGACACCCGCTACGGCCATTTTCGCACCCAACCCCAGTTCGCCGGCTCGCTGCGCCTGATCGTGGGCCGGCCATAGCATCGTGGGCCGGGCACCCTGGGCACCATGGGCACCCTGGGCACCCGAGCCTCTCTGGCCGGCACGCAGGTGCTTACCCGTCGCGGTTGATCCGTTCTGGAAGGATCCGGGTATGACCTTGCCGGGGAACGTGGAGGCCGTGGTCTTCGACTGCGACGGGCTGCTGGTGGACACCGAGACCTGCTGGACCCGCGCCGAGACCGCGATCTTCGCCGAGCACGGGCACGGCTTCGGCCTCGAACAGAAGAAGATCGTCATCGGCACCACGCTCGAGGCTGCCGGGGTGGCGATGGCCGACTACTTCGGCCGGCCCGGCGCGGGCCCGGCACTCGCCCGGCGGTTGCGCGACCTGGTCGCGATCGAGCTGTCGGCCGGCGCCGATGCCCTGCCCGGCGCCCGCGAACTGGTGCTGAGCCTGCGCGGGCGGGTGCCGATCGCGGTGGCCAGCAACAGCCCCCGCACCTTCGTACAGTCGGCGCTGGCCTCGGCCGGGCTCGACGGCCTGTTCGCGTACGTCTTCTCAG